>NZ_JAPQLM010000099.1:0-16360 GCF_028981765.1 Wolbachia endosymbiont of Drosophila seguyi | reverse complement strand
CCAGTAGAGCGTTCAATACATTTATATCTATGTTGTCCTTTTTAAGAACAGAATGTAAAGGAGTATCTTTATTCTTATCTGCTAAATTAACATCAATTCCCTCTTTTCTAAGTAGAGCGTTCAATACATTTATATCTATGTTGCCCTTTTTAAGAACAGAATGTAAAGGAGTATCTTTATTCTTATCTGCTAAATTAACATCGATTCCATCTTTTCCCAATAGGGCTTCTACTACCTCTTCATGGCTATTTTTAGCAGCACAATGTAGAGGAGTCTTTCCATCTTGATCTGTTGCATTAACACTTGCTCCTTGATTTATTAGATCGTTTACTGTATCGATATCACCTCTTCCAGCAGCCTTAAGTAATTCATCTGTGTTTTGTAATAGAGTTCGTATGTCTTGAGTAGTGGCTAAATCTAAAGGAGTGTCTCCATTTTCATCTTCTGCATCAACATTTGCCCCTTTGTCCAATAGAGCTTCTACTACCTCTTTATGGCCCTTTTCAGCAGCCCAATGTAGAGGAGTCTCTTTCTGCTGATTTGTTGCATTAACATCGACCTTTTACTTGCAGTAGGGCTTCTACTACCTCTTTATGGCCCCATACAGCAGCAATATGTAAAGGAGTCCTTTTCGACCAATCTGTTGCATTAACATTGATCCCTTTTACTTGCAGTAGGGCGTCTACTACCTCTTTATGGCCCTTTTCAGCAGCCAAATGTAAAGAAGCCCTATCTCCATCTTGTGCATTAACATCGATTTCTTTTGCTCCCAGTAGAGCGTTCAATACATTTATGTCTATATTGCCCTTTTTAAGGATCAAATGTAAAGGAGTTTCGCCATATTCATCTTGTGCATTAACGTTGATTCCTTCTGCTCCCAGTAGAGCGTTCAATACATTTATATCTATGTTGTCCTTTTTAAGAACAGAATGTAAAGGAGTATCTTTCTTGTTATTTGGTAAATTAACATTGATTCCATCTTTTCCCAATAGGGCTTCTACTACCTCTTTATGGTTCTTTACAGCAGCTAAATGTAAAGGAGTTTCTTGCAACCAATCTGTTGCATTAACATTGATCCCATTTACTTTCAGTAGGGCTTCTACTACCTCTTTATGGCTCTCTACAGCAGCCCAATGTAAAGGAGTCTTTTGCGACCAATCTGTTGCATTAACATTGATTCCATTTACTTTCAGTAGGGCGTCTACTACCTCTTTATGGCCCTTTTCAGCAGCCCAATGTAGAGGAGTCTTGTTATCTTGATCTTTTACATTAACCTTTGCTCCTTCACTTATTAGACTGTTTACTTCCTGAATATTACCGCTTTTAGCAACCTCAAGTAATTTAGCTGTGCTTTGTAATAGAGTTTTTATTTCTTCGTCAGTAGTTAAAACTAAGGGAGTGTTTCCCTCTTCATCTTCTGCATTAACATTTGCCCCTTTGTCCAATAGAGCTTCTACTACCTCTTTATGGCCCCATACAGCAGCAATATGTAAAGGAGTCTCTCCTTTATCATTTTCTACCTTAACATCTGCTCCTTCACTCATTAGACGGTTTACTGCATCAATATCACCTCTTTCAACAGCCTTAAAAAAATTATCTCTACTTTGTGAACTACTCATCCTACACCTCTTTGTAAAACTATATTGTTATGATAAAGTCGTTAATAATCTATGAGCTCTCACCCCCTGTAAAATTATATTATCATGATAAAGTCATTAATAACCCATGAGCTCTGGATCACGCAAATAATGGTTATTCCCTGTGTTTTTCAGTACATTTGAGCTGGCTGTACATAAGAATCGCAATTGTAGAGCATGCTATTGTTAATAGTAAATTTGGTAAAATACCATAGCGAAAAAATTTTCCTACTATATATATTCCAATAGCCCCAAACATCATATTGCAGAATGAGAGGACTGCACTACCAAGCCCTATACCTTTGATCGTTTCTAAAGCAGAAGTTACGTTATTGCTTATTATTAATGCAAGTCCGATATTGGCTGGAATCCAAGCAGTTTGAAGAATGAATATATTCAACTTGTCCGCGAAATAAAAATATACCAATAAACTATCGGATATTATCGGTAACACCAAACCTATTATTAGCATTTTGCTAACCCCTACTTTTGGTACATACCTTCTATTAATTAAAGTTCCAATTATGTAGAATATGACTATGATCGATATGAGGTAGCCAAAATACTGTACTTCAATACCCATCGATTCAAATATGAACGGGTAGTTAGCAATGTATGCCCAAAGCCACATGAAAGTTAATCCATGAATGGCTGAAAACCCAAGGAAACGATAATTTCTAAATATTGATATATATTGCTTGAAGATATTAGTGGTTATGTTAGTTATACTGGTTTCATTTTTATTTACAGTGAGTGTTTCTTGTAACTTAAAGTAGATAAAAATAAGTATAGCAATTGCCGCGAGTGACATAATAAAAAACAAAAATTTCCAATGATACCCATGTGAAATTATATAACTGCCCACCACTGGAGCTATTCCAGGTGAGAGTGCCACAACCATATTTAATTTTGAAATTACTCTCGAGTATTCACTACCCGAGTACATATCCCTTATTGCTGCATACCCAACAACACCTGCAACACCAGCTCCTGCCCCTTGTATGAAGCGAATTAGTATCAAGAGCATAATACTGTCGGCTATATAACACATGACACTTGCCAAAGTAAAAATTGTCATACCAATCAGCATCATTGGACGCCTACCATAATGGTCCGATAATGGACCATAAATTAAGCCAGATACCGCAAATCCAACTAGATTTAAGCTAATTGTAAGCTGCACTACACTGCCTTCTACTTTAAAATAATTGGCAATGCTTGGTAGTGCAACTGAGTATAGGTCAGTTGCCATATCGACAATTGCTACAGACAATATCATAATAAGAGAGATGATATTTTGCGAAAGAGCTGTTTTCACTTAATGATTTACTGGATTAAATATACTTAATTATAATGTATTTTTTTCATTAGTATATTAAATTAACTACTGAAATTAAGAGTAGCTATTCAAGAAAAAGCCTGTGAAGGCTCTATCCAGTAGGGCAGTGCCATGACTACTTGGATCTAGTTTCCATTATACAATTTCATCAAAGCAGTTTACTTACTTGCAATTAAGTTTCTGGATCCAAGTAGTCATGGCACTGGGATGACAGGAGAAGGAGGCTACTTAGATGACACCCTCCTAGTGGATTCAAATCACAATGTTCGTACAGTTATGTGCTTTGACACTGAAATCTTAAGCTAAAATCATGAAAAGCACGAATTTCAATATCTTACCTTTGATTATTCACTTTAAGCTTTAAGTCTTCAACAGAAGATGCATTTGCCTCACTTACTACCTTTAGTGGTTCACCAAGGCTATGTTCCACTTTTGTCTCAAATTTAAAGCCCAATTTTTCGCAAAGCTTCTGAAAATATTCAACAATAACATCAAACAAATTCTTACCACTTACTTTGTAGTTTTTTAGCTCTTTAGGAATGGTAAGAAGTACTTTACCATCTTCATATGTTACATTTTTATCTTCACATTTCAGTTTAAACTCCGCTGAACTGCAAAAACCTGGTGTTTCGATATATGTACAATCATCATAGTTAAGCATTTTTGTATATTTCATGCTAAAACTAAGCTTTATACAATTGGGTTCACGACAATCCATAATATACTCTCTTGTCATACAGTTGCTTTGCGTTGACAAATGAAAAGATCCAAGAGCTTGACTCATATCATTAGGAAGAAAATGAGTATATCCGCCCTGATAATAGTTATTTATTAACTCCTCAATAATAGAGTTATTGGGAATTGTTGCACCAACGTGTTTAAACATTTCTGTAAAAATTTGTCTGAGAAATGGACGATAATTCCCTTTTCCGTTTTCATCCCGTAGAATTAGATTTTTATGTTTTGAATACAGATTGTTAATAAATTCGTTAGTTATTTTTTGTCCGTTAATAGCAAGGCCGTGTGTTCTATTAAGATCCTTATATGTTCCCTCACCAGAAATTACTTCGTCCCAAGTGTTAGCTTTGAAATCAGCATATTTGAGCTTCTTCACTTCAGCTTTCAACGCATTGACCATTTCCTTTGACATGTTATATCTCTACCATTAATACCTGTATATTAATTCTAGCACTTACTTTATTAAATTTCAATTACTAAATGAATTTATCACTTTCACTTCCGTATTTTCCAGCGAGTCACCGTAAGTCACTGCTTTTAGGTAAAACTTTTTTCCCCTTTGCACTTCGAAAGATATTACTGAATCATCAAGCAGAGTAAATTTTTCACCTGCGGTGTGCTGATACTCTTTGGTGCCCTCTTGCCCTCTAATTAGGTTGCTAAGCTTATATTTATTTTTATCTATAAGTTCGGCACTCTGAAATTTTACTATCTCTTTTCCAACCAGTGCTAAATTGCTTACATTTATAGTACTAACATTAGTGCTTGTAAAACCCTCTTCTGTCATCCCAGTGCCCAGACACTGGGATCCAGGAGAAATATGGTCAAGCGCTGGAATGACACCATCACTTAAATAATGGTTATATGAAGAACTCAATACACCAAAACGTAACACTACTATAAGCCCCTCGTCGGTAGATTCCATTACATATCCGTAAGTAGACTGCTTGTTTGTGTTTGCGATAGGCTTATAATCCTTATCGTTGTACGAAATAAAGAGTGTTGCTCCTTTCCAATTCTTTTCCTCATTAATTAAAGTAAAGCTTGCACTATTACCTTTAATATCCGGTAAATCTATCATTTCTATGATGGTTTTGCTGATATGAGAAGGAGGGTATTCCTTCAGCATAAGTGACCTTGTTGAAGGAAAAGAAAGCTTATATATAGAGTGATCATAACCAACGCCAATTACTTGAATGGACATGCTTTCAAATTTCGTTTTTATAATTCTCACCGTATGTTTTTTCTCACTGTCTAAAATCGTTATTACATCACTTGGCACAAGCCACGCATATTTTATCGGTAGCTTGAAATTGTATATATTTCTCTCTTGCCACGAAGAATAAAGTAAAACCTCAGCGATATTTTGCGCCTCTCCCTCCTCCATAATGAGCGGTATTTCAACTGTTATAGCAGCGCCTTGCTTTGGCAACTCAGCATATTTAACATCAATTGGATAGCCAAAATTGCGATTAAAATAAACGACGTTAACTTTATTGTTTAAATCTAATTGACTGATATTAGCAAGTTTTGAATTGTTACTGAAAACCGTTTCAACAATTGGTATTTCAGTCGTAACTCCCCTGCCCTTTTGGACAAATTTCAGTTTAGAGTCCTGTTCAACCACATCAAAAAAATAGCAACTTTGCAGCATTTTAATAATTGAACGTACCGATTGCTGGTCATTTATTACATATCCAGACAATAATCCTTTAACATCACTCGTATCGAACTGATCGCTTTTTAAACCTGCTTTTTGTAATAGATCCGATAAAACATCGGAAATATTAAGCTGTGAAAGCTTTCCCTGAATCCAATGTCCTGTCTGCCAATTATGGCAGTCAGTCCACATATCACACAAATTGGGGAAATAAGGAAATGGCCTTGCATCCCATGCCCAGAGAAACATTTTTTCTACCATTTCCGAGCTTTGCCACTTCTTTAGCGTTCCTTCAATTGCAATTTTTTGCGAAAGAAAGCTCACCTCTCCGTTTGAATATCGTGGATATTTGCTCTCTATGCTGCCTTTATCAACAAACACATTTGGCTCATTAGTGCAGCCGTTCATACTGGGAAATCCATACTCAGTAAACCATATTTTTTTCATTTTTGGTTGCCATTTCGTTTTACTACCACTGGGGTTTATGTGAGTTTCACTCCACCATTTCTCTATATTTTTCCACGCATACCTGCTGTCGTTATACTTTACTTTTTCAGGTTCACTCTTTGAGTAATCATAGAAATAATCATACCCCACTCCACTGCTCCAACCACCCATTACATCTTCCGCGGAATAACCAAAAGGAGGTTCTGGACCATCAGTCAGTGGAAAATAAGCATCTATGCCAATAACGTCGATGTACTCTGAAGACCAAAGCTCATCCATATTATACCAACCATCATATGAATGGTATTCACTCCAATCAGCAGCGTAAGTTACCGTTACTTCTTTTCCAAGCTGAAGTTTTATTCGCTTTGCAAGCTTAACTAGCTCTATAACGGCAGGGTAATTCCCTTGTTCATCCCTGATTTTGGTAAGTTGCGCAAATTCAGATCCGATGATAAACCCTTCCACTTTAGTTTGTTTGGCAATGCTTGCATAATGCTCTATAAATTTGTTATATTGATTCTCAAAAAAATCACTTATATCCCCAGGGGTCCCGCTCAATTTTCCTCGCCACTCTTTGTTCTTTGTGTCAAGTAAGGGCATTGGATAGAGCATCACCTTGTAGCCTCTGCTGTGTAGCTCTTCTATATATCTTATCAACGCTGCATCACTAACTGTGCCACCATACCTTAGGTTTCCACTCGCATCTTTTGAAATTAGCTGAGCATTATCTCTGGTTACACCCCCTACTTGCCAATCATCAGGTAATATTGCGGAATCATCTTGAAATTCAACTGCAGGATATATTTTACAATCTTTAATGTTCAGATCATTCACAAACCAATTGACTACCACCGACACCAACTCAACATTTGGCAAATCTTCTTTTAATTGATCCAAAGAAAGCATTGCATCGCTCTTTTTAGTGTGGTTGTTGTGATTTACCCTTTGCGCCAGCCCATATGGGATATATTGGTTGCTGCTTATTTTCTCTTGCGCGATTTTCTTCTGTATTTTTGTATCATATACAAACTCACCTGAACCTGGTATGATATTGATATTCCGAATATTTTCCGCTATTGAAAACCCAACGGGCTTGAATGCAGTTCGCACTTCAAATGTAAATATCGGGACGCGATTGTTATAGTCTGCTAAAGGAAAATTCTTGATGACTATGTAAGATATTCCCCTATAAGCCGGCACATTCCCCTCTCCTTCAATTGATGACATAAATGGATCAGGATTTTGGTCTTCTCTGCCGCTGTAAAAAGTATAATCTATTTCATCAAAGCTAAGTGATGTTGTATCTGCCCAGATTCTGTTTAATTTTTCTACTTTCCCCTTGCAGATCGCAATTGCAAGCGTTGCGTAGTAATTATATGTAACGTTCATACCTCTTCCAATTTTGCTTTTGGTGGTTATCGCCTCTTCTTTTATTGGCTGTGACCAAATAATGTTCCCTGCAACACGAGCAGTGCCATAGATAATTGGAATCGTTCTGCCGTAGGTTGAGGTTTGAACTTGCAGATTTTTTAGTCTCGCACCATGCGTTACTTTTTGCTCGGCATCAAGGCCGAACATTGCCCCATCTAGCTGTGCACCAAGAAGAGCACCGAGTTCTGAGCCGATAATCCGGCCAATTGGACCAAAAATGCTGCCTGCTTGACCAAAAATTGATGATAAAATTATTGTAGACATGGTAATCCTCCTTTTAATAGATTTTTTTGAAATTGTTGAGAGAAGATCCAAGTGTCACGCTACTTGGATGACAAGAAAGTGGTACTGGGATGACAGATACTATGATAAGAAATTCAGCAGCTTACAATGGATAGTTGAAGTTTTTAATTAAGAAAAGCACACAAGTAAATCGTGTAGCTATAGTTATTGTAAGCAACAATGAAAAAGTGCGGAAGTGAAAAATTTATGTTGATTTTATATTAATTTTTAGTACAATTTAGCATTATAATCTGGGGGTGCCAATGAAATTTGAAATGTCGGAAGAGAATAGTAAAAGAGTCTTGTCTGGTACAAAATGGATTACTAATGTTGGTCAAAACTATCTTACATCACTGAATAATAGCACTAAACCAACTAGTTCTGGAAAAAAATTAATCAATGCTTTTTTACTTGTTCCAATCATCGTGCCTACTGCTATAACAGCATTATCTCTTAGCTTAACTATGCTTTTTTTGAATGCTGTTAATGTTCAAAAAGATGATTCTAAATTATCTAAAGTAATAAAGTTTATAGTTAGCTCTCTAATCTATATAGCTGCTACCGTGGTTTTAATTCCGTGCATTGTATTAAATCTAATAATTTCACTGATACCTGGTCTTATTTTTTATTACATCAATAAAGACATGTTTAGTCAAAAAGACATAGAAAACAGTCAAGGTCAACCAGTAAATAAAGTTGAGATAAGTAATGATAAAGAATACAATGAGCGTGTTGAAAAAGAAGCTAGCATATCAGGAACTGACCAACATCAAAATAATGAAGAGCACGAGCAAAATGAACTAAGGAGTAATAGTCAAAGTAATTCAGAACAACACCATTCAGCATATAATCAAGCATTAGTAAGTAATGGTCAACTACATAATCAACCGACTGTAGAAGTAATATCTCGAGAAGTGGGTAATACGCGATTTGTAGACCAGACCGTTATAGCAAAGGATATAAATAATGATGGTATACGAGATGGTGGAATGATGATGCGAACAGTTGGAAATGATCGTAACTTCACTGCTTGTGGTGTTGTTACCGGAAATGCTACTAATAAACAAGAAGGTTTCGCTACTGCTATGGGGTTTTCATGTAACATTGTTGAAAATGGAATAGATTTCCAACTTGGCTGCAGTATGCGCACTGGAACTGACAAAAAGCAAGCAATTAAACATCTTAAGCAAAGTCAATCAGCGCGAACTTTGCTATCTGGTGATAGTGGAATATTGTCTATAGAGCAGTTTGGTAGCTCACAACGAAAGCAGTAATTATTTCACCAGCGGCAAAGTAATACCATGCTGATCCATATATTTTCCTTTCATATCATCATATGATTTCTCGCATTCACTTTCGCCGCTTAAAAATACGAATTGGCATGCGCCTTCATTAGCGTAAATTTTCGCAGGAAGTGGAGTGGTGTTTGAGAATTCGAGTGTGACATGACCTTCCCATCCAGGTTCTAAGGGAGTAACGTTTACTATAATTCCACATCTTGCGTAAGTTGATTTACCAACACAAATGACCAGTACATTCCTTGGTATACGAAAATATTCCACTGTACTTGCAAGCACAAAGCTATTTGGTGGAATTATACATACGTCTGTTTCCTTATCTATGAAACTATTCTCAGAAAAATTTTTAGGGTCCACGATGGCTGAATTAACGTTAGTAAAAATTTTAAATTTATTATCCACTCTTGCATCGTAACCATAAGATGATAGTCCGAAAGATATAACACCTTTGCTGCTTTTGTGGTTCACAAAAGGTTCTATCATTCCAAAATTTTCAGCTTTTTCTCTTATCCATTTATCTGGCATAACTGCCATAATTGCCCCTTAAAGTTGTGTAATACTTACAATAATATAAAATAAAATTTAAATGTAAACTGTAGCTTTTGTCATGCAATTAAAGCTTTTCAGTTTGATTTTTTATTACAATAATTAGATTTATGTTCTTAACTAAAAATAATGCTTAGAAACTTTCTCCTGATTTTTGTATTCGTATTATTCACGCCGCTATCAAATGCTGATGCCAGGAAATACATCAGAATTGTTGGATCTTCAACTGTTTTTCCTTTTATCTCGTTTATAGCCGAAGAGTTCAACCGTGTATTCTCCTTTAAGACTCCAGTTGTGGAATCGATAGGAAGTGGATCAGGATTCAAAATGTTTTGCTCAGGAATAGGGGAAGACACTCCAGACATCACCACTTCATCTCGCCCTATGAAGGAAGTAGAAAGAGAACTATGTAAAAGGAATAAAATTAATGAAGTGATAGAAATCATCATTGGCTATGATGGAGTTGTCATTGCAAATTCAAATCAAAGCCATAGATTTGATTTCACAAAGAAGGACTTATTTGAAACTTTATCTGCATATTCTCAAGAAAATGATAAATTAGTAAAAAATAATAAGAAGTTTTGGTCTAATGTCAATCAAGCCTTACCAAAAACAGAAATTGAAATTTATGGTCCACATCAAAATACAGGTACATACGAAACTTTGGTTAATTCTATTATGCTTGATCAATATTCATGCATGAACTCGAGAATTTTCAAAGAGAATTATAAAGATCAGGAAGAAAGAAAGAAAGCATGTGGTAATATAAGGGATGACGGAAGGTATATAGAAGTTGGAATTAATGAAAATATAATAATACAAAAATTGAAAAGTAACAAGAACGCCTTAGGGATATTTAGTTTCAGCTTTTTAATGAGGAATCAAGATAAAATACAAGGGAGCACAATTGCAGGAATTGAGCCAACTTACGAAAATATATCATCGGGAAAATATATATTAGCAAGACCTCTATACCTTTACATAAAGAGGGAACACTTGGATACTGTTGATGGATTAAGAGAATTCGTAAAAGAAATTATAGATTCGATCGGCATTGAAGATGGGTACCTATCTAGGCTTGGTCTAATTCCACTTTCAAGTGAAGATATAAAGAAAGCTTCAGCAAAGGTTTATGATATAACGTGACGGCAACGTTTCTTTTATATTCTTTGTTCTAGCGTAGTCAGACCCAGCGCGGCGCGCTGGGATGACAATGGATTACTGATTAGGCAGTTCTGCGTTGTTGCAACACCCAGAAACAACCGGGTTCAAACTTTTCGTATTTGGACTTTCTGATTTCTCACAAACTCCTCCAATATAAGCTAGTACAGCCAATGCTGAAACTGCTGAAACTTCTAAAACTAATGCAACTACAGGATATGCCAGCACATAGGCTGCAATAGCACCAACTACGCATAGTCCAACAACGCCTAGAGCGATCTTCCCTTTGTATTCATTAAGCTTTATTTCTCTGTCCTTTTTATAACCCTTAACTTCTTGAATAAAGTCTTCAAGCCATCCCTCACCAGCTATATTAGCATACTCTTTTTGTTGCTTTTCAAGAGAACCTATTATATAGTTATCTTCTGTATTTTGACCTTCTCTATTAACCATGTGGTCTTCAAGCCAGAAGTTACGAACATCAGGGGAAGCTTTATCCCAAAGAAGTTTAGTGATCTCTTTTATCTTTTCAAATTCTTCTTTGCCAAGATTTCTTTCATAGTCAACCATCAGAGGATAAATTAACAAGCAATCAATATCAGTAGCATCACTCCAATATACATTTCGCGTCAAAACACTTTCTACATCTTCACCGCAATTCTCTAGTGCTGTTTTAACTTGATCAACATTAAGACTTCTTATTGCACGCCTTAGTGCCATATCAAGATCCATTACCCTCTTGTGCTCTTCTATTTCTTGAATAACTGTTTTAAGAGCAGGTATGTTATAAAGGCCAAATCCTCGAAAACTCTCTATTGCACGACAACACACAAAATCACGAGTTTTCTGATTAGCAACTTTCCAAATTTGTTTAATGATCTCTACGTTTTCTCCAATTTCTCCCTGAACTTTAACTCCAGCGTCAAGACCAATAATAGCAAAATCTAAAAAATTATCTTTGTAACCAGCCCCAATCCCCTCGTGGTTCAAAACTGCTTGTATATTATCACATTCATTATTGTCGAATATGCCCTGGACCTTTTGAGGGTAGTTATTGCTAATTGCTATAATTAATGAAGCTCGAATTTTTTTTGTATATCAGTTAATTCAACCATATCTTACCTCTAATAAAAATTTAATTATCACACATATTTACAAGTAAATCAAGTATATTGTTAATAACTGTTAATAAAGGCCAACAAAATGCTTGACGTTAGAGTAGCTTTTATGGCTTTGTATAGCGAGGAAGTAATTCTATGAAAAATCATCAACGTTTACAAAATTTGCGTTCAATTGTATTTATTGTGGGAATATTCCTATTGCTGTTTAGCTTAGCAATGCTTATTCCTGCTATTACTAATAAATGTCTCAGCTACAAATGGAAAAATTTCCTCGCTGGATTCATAATTACCTGCACATCTGGCGCAATTTTTATTTTACTCGGTAAATTAAGTAGATTGCATGGAATGCCAGCAATTTTTGCGATTACTAGTTGCACCTGGATTGCCTTGTCTCTGTTTGCAGCTATTCCTTTCTATTTTGATAATCTGAGCTATGTTGATGCATTGTTTGAAACGATATCTGGCATCACAACCACAGGAGCAACTATATTTAATGATATTGAAAAACAATCTCCAGGAATACTGCTATGGAGAGCAATGCTACATGGCATGGGGGGTTTTGGTGTAATCACTTTAGGAATTGCAGTTTTTCCTATGTTTAAGGTTCTCAGCCTAAATAATTTACTTTATTCTGAGTATTCAGATGCTACCAAAAGGAAGTTGCCGAATACGCGAAGCGTAGTGATTCATGTTACGGCAATATATTATGGCTTAATTTTGTTATGTATATTTTCCTATTATCTAGCTGGTATGCCACTGTTTGATGCAATATGCCACGGAATGTCCTCTGTATCAACTGGTGGATTTGCTAACTATAATGATTCTATAGGGCACTATAATAACCCTATGTTAGAAGTCATAACGATCATTTTTATGATTTTGGGTTCTCTGCCTTTTCTTAGCTATTTAAAAATTATAAGACGGTTAGACATTTGCTATGATGAACAGGTCTCTTACTTTGTTAAGATAGCTACTATCTCATCTTTATTTGCTTGTTTTTGGTTGTATAAAAATGTTGATTTAGGAGTGTCGTTATCATTTAGATGCAGCACATTTACCATCACTTCCTTGATTACGTCAACTGGTTATGCAATCTGTAATCATATAGATTGGAGTTTCATTTCAGTCTTAGCTTTTTTTCTCACCTTTGTTGGTGGATGTAGTGGTTCTTCAAGTGGTGGTGTCAAAATCTTCCGCTTGATTGTTCTTTTAAGGTCTATAAGAAATTACTTTTACCTTTTATTAAACCCTGATGCAGACAATGGAGTAAAATTCAATGGAAAAACCCTGGAGAATGATGAAATTCACTCTGTCTTTATATTTTTTGCAATTTTCATGTTAACGTTTACCATTTCATCAATAGTGATGTCTTACTTAAGCAATGCAGACTTTATAACTAGCGTCAGTTCAGTCTCTGCAACGCTTACAAACTCTGGTCCAGGGTTCAGCAACTTAATAGGTCCTTCAGGTAACTATTCTTCTTTCAGTAATGAAGTAAAATTATTTCTATCGTTTTTAATGCTGCTTGGCAGACTTGAAATATTGCCAATCTATTTTTGTATAGGTAATTTATTCTTATTTAATAGAGAGAAATAGTTGGTGAAACTTGATATTATAGCTAAACTGACTTACGACAATTTGAAAAACCGTCATTCCGCTACTCGTTAGCGATATCTATACCGCGAATAAATCCACAGATGTACGAACATTGTGATTTGGGCACACCAAGAAGAATGTCATCCAAGTAGCCCCTTTCTCGTCATCCCGCTACTTGTTAGCGGGATCTATGCTAAGAGATACCGCGAATGAATCGCGGCATGACGGTTCGCGGCGGTATAGCTATAGATAGTATTAGCTATTTAATAAAAAGATCGTAGCTAAACCAAGAAATATAAAAGCTGAGAGAATATCAGTTGTTGCCGATGTTAGGATTGAAGAAGAAACGGCAGGGTCAGACTTTAAGCGATGAAGCATTATAGGAATGAAAGTTCCGATGAACGTTGCAATAATTGACATCATAATCATGGAGACCACAAAAATCATCTCCACTTTGAAGTTGTGAAACCTTATTGCTAACACTACTAATGAAATAGTAGATAAGATCACCCCGTTTATAAGACCTATTAAAAATTCTTTCATCAGTATTCTTTTTGCATTTTGCTCAGTTAGATATTTTGTTGCGATTGCCCGGATGGTTAGCGTTACTGTTTGGGATCCTGCATTTCCGCTCATTGATGCAATTATCGGCATGATTATTGGCAGCACTATAAAACTTTTTATTACATCATCGAAAAAGCCAACTACTATGGAACACATTGTTGCAGCTAAGAGGTTAAACAGTAACCAAGGTAGCCTTTTAATTATAGTTTTATGTATAGGGGCATTTATATCGGCTTTAGAAGATACACCGCTTATTTTGAGTACATCCTCTTCTGTTTCTTGTTGAACAACTTTTATCACATCTTCAATTAAGATCACACCAATAATTTTACCATTCTTATTTACTACCGGAGCCGATAATAGAGAGTAATCTTTAAATATTCTTGCTACTTCCTCTTGGTCTATTCCAGTTTTAATGATTTTTATGTCATGATCCATTATCTCTTTTATTATTGTGTCTCCTGAGTGAGATATTACCTTATTTAAATTAACACTGCCTATAGGCTCTAATTTTGAGTTGATAATGAATATCTGGTGAAATTTTTCTGGTATTTTTTTATAGTTGCACACAAATTCTGTCAGTTGATTTATTGTCCAATAATATGGAGCTATAACCATATCTTTATGTATTAACCTTCCTGCACTTTCTTCTGGATATGATAGCAACTCCTCTACCGATTTCTGAGTTTTGCTGGGCAAATAGTAAAGTATATTTTCTACAGACTTTCTATCTAAATCTTTCACTATGGTTACTATATCTTCTACATCAAGGAGCATTAGTAACTTTGCTGTATTTTCTATTCCCAATGTTTCTATGATCTCTATTTGTAAATCTGGCACTACATGCACTAGGGCATCACTTAACAAATGTTGATCGAGGATATTAACTAATTTCTCCCTGTGATCACTGATCGAAGTAGATAAAAAATAAGCTAACTGAACACTGTCTATCGTTTTTACAATATTACGAACATTCTCTAGCTCCTCGTTATCAAGTGACTCTATTAAGTCATCAATAGCCTTTTTGTCTAAACCATAATGGGAACTTATTTCAATATTCATTACTTTACCTTGTTTTTTAATAAATATACGCGCTTGATTTCCTTAAACATTAAAGTATAATGAAATTATTTAAATTAACTATCATATGGTTAAATTTCTATTTTGTTTACTGTTATTGTTATTGATAGTAAATATATTAAAATCTAAAGTATAATGAAAACTTATCCAGAAATTCTTGAACACTTTCAAAGCTTAAATAAAAGTATTTCTCTTATCAGGAGGTGTCTTTGACATAGAAAAATTAAAGTTGCGTCTTGAAGAGCTTGACTCCCAAGCGTCGAATGATGACCTATGGCAAGATAACCAAAAAGCACAAGAAGTTTTAAAAGAACGTTCTAAAATTAAGAATGACGTAGAGTCGTTTTTAAAGCTGGAAAGCGATTACAACGATGCCATCAGCTTAATGAAGTCTGCTATTGATGAAAATGATGAAGAATTTTTCTCTGAAGTTGAAAATGAATTAGCTAAGCTAGAGAAATTAATCAAGTATAAAGAAACAGAGTCCTTATTTACTGGTGAAGCAGATAATAATAACTGCTTTTTAGAAATCCACTCAGGAGCTGGCGGAACCGAGAGCAATGATTGGGCTGAAATGCTGATGCGCATGTATATAAGGTGGGCAGAAATTTATCACAACTTTAAAGTTGAAGTTGTAGAAAAATTAGAAGGAGAGTCAGTTGGTATAAAGTCTGCAATGATAAAAATCGTTGGAGAAAAAGCTTATGGGTGGGCAAAAAGTGAAAGTGGAATTCACAGGCTGGTTAGAATATCGCCATTTGATGCAAATGGTAAACGTCATACCAGTTTTGCAAGTGTAGGAGTAACTCCAGTGATAGAAGATTCAATTGATATTGCTGTGGATGAAAAGGATCTAAAGATCGACACCTATCGTGCTTCCGGAGCAGGCGGTCAGCATGTGAACAAGACTGAAAGTGCGGTACGCATTACGCATATTCCAACTGGTGTTGTAGTTCAATGCCAAAATGGTCGTTCTCAACACAGAAATAAAGATGAGGCGTTAAAATTACTTAAAGGACGTTTATACCAAATTGAACTGGAAAAAAAAGAACAGAAAATGGCTGAAGAATATGGTAAAAAATGCGATATAGGCTGGGGCAATCAGATCAGATCGTACGTTATGCATCCATATCAAATGGTGAAGGATTTAAGAACCGGACATGAAGTGGGCAATATAAATTCTGTTTTTGATGGTAATATAGATTGTTTCATAGTTAGTGTGCTTACTAAGCAAAATTAGGTAGGGTTGACTTTCTTGCCATAATATATGATAATTAAAATATTGTTAAAGTAGGAGTAAAGTTATGGCGATTAAATATGATCAGTGGAAAAGTGACCTTACCCAGAAAAAGTGGAGAGAAAGTGTGGAATGTTTTTTACAAAAAGGATGATGCATCAAATTGTTCTGGAATGCAATAGTTAATAGTGACGTTGTTTGTTATAAAAAATTTCTATGT
>NZ_JAPQLM010000098.1:0-2423 GCF_028981765.1 Wolbachia endosymbiont of Drosophila seguyi | reverse complement strand
AATTTATATCTTACACCATCACCTACATCCAGAAACTCATCTTGTGTGTCTATTCTTATAACTGAAATTTCCTTTTCTTTATTCTTTCCACTCGACATCATTCTCAGCTTTCTCACTTCATGTTGTGCTGAATCTGTGAAATCAAAATCAATATTCGTAACAATAGCAAAATACTTCATCTCACCCTTAAACTTTCCATTACTTTTGATCTTTAAATAAGCAATAAAGTATTTCAACAAATTAAACTCACCACTCTTTGTTAATAAGCTACCTACACTGATTTTTTCAGTTCCATCTTGTTTGTGTTTGACTTGCACAAACCTATGTATTGTTGTTTTATTTTGCTTACATTGGAGAACAACATCATCAAAGCCTGCAGCTGACTTCAATTCTGTAGCTAAGCGGAAAGGACATTTTTTATCCATCACACGCATGAGAAATAATATGAGCCACAACTCTTGATAGTCAATACCATGGCGAGAACATTTTGCCCCCTAAACAGGATGATCTTCAAGCATCCTCAACCTCACATAATTTTAAAAATAGTACCAACAAATGGTAAAAAAGTTATATGTCATGATATACAGATATCGTAGCGTAAATCTGAGAATATCTACGAGATGTGCTGTTATGTAAATAAAAAAATGTGACTAATTACTTAATCTTTCACTCAAAATTGAATTCACGACATCAGGGCTGGCTTTTCCCTTGGTAAGTTTCATAACTTCGCCGACAAAGAATCCGTATAACTTTGTTTTACCGCTTTTGTATTCTTGAACTTTATCTTGGTTGTTATTGATGATTTTGTCGATAACTTCTGATATTTGACCTCTATCGGTTATTTGTTTTAGGCCTTGCTCTTCTATAATTAAAGATGCAGGTTTGCCAGTTTCAAACATACTATCGAATACCTGCTTGCCAAGTTTAGCAGAGATTGTTCCATCAACGATAAAATCTAAGAGTTCGGACAAAGCATTTGCTTTGATTGGGGAGCTCACAATATCAATACCTGCTTTATTCAAACGACCAAAAAGCTCTACGGTTAACCAGGTAACGGCGAGCTTTGAATCATGTTTTTTTATCAATTCCTCAAAATAATCAGCAATTGCTTTATCGGAGGTAATGACGTTTGCATCGTATTCATTGATACCCAATTCCTCAATGTATCGCAGCTTTTTTTGATCTGGCAACTCGGGCAAAGATGATTGAATTAAATCAATTTTATCCTGGCTTACCTCAACAGGTAATAAATCAGGCTCAGGGAAGTATCTATAATCGCTTGCATCCTCTTTGCTTCTCATCACTTTTGTTTTTCCCGAAGCAACGTCAAACAATAAGGTATCTTGACTTATTTCTTCTCCACTTTCTAAAATTTCAATTTGTCTTTGTATTTCATAGTCTATAGCTTGCACAATATAACGTATCGAGTTCAGATTTTTTATTTCACAACGAGTGCCAAATGTACTACTGCCTTTTAGGCGGACAGAAACATTTGCATCACAACGAAGTGATCCCTTTTCCATATCACCATCACACGAACCAATGTAACGCAAAATCTGCCTCAATTTTTTCATGCATTCTGCAGCTTCCGCAGATGAACGGAGATCTGGTTCTGAAACAATTTCCATTAAAGCAACCCCTGCACGATTTAAATCTACATAAGTTTTGCTTTCCTCATGAACGCTCTTTCCTGCATCTTGCTCTAAATGAATTCTCGCAATTCTTATTTCCTTTTCATTGTCGTTGATAAATACTCTACCATTTTTAACTATTGGCTCAAAAAACTGGGTTATCTGGTAACCTTGCGGTAAATCAGGATAAAAATAATTTTTCCGATCAAAGTAAGAATACTTATTAATTTCTGCAGAAAGTGCAAGACCAGTGCGTATTGCTTGCTCTATGCAGTAATAATTTAGTATTGGCAGCGTACCTGGCATTGCCGCATCAACTAGAGAAACTTGAGTGTTATGCTCAGCACCAAATTCCGTTGATGAGCTAGAAAATAGCTTCGTATTAGAAGAAACTTGAGCATGCACCTCAAGCCCAATTACCGCTTCCCAATCCTCTTTCGTCATGTATTTTATTTAAATGATAATCTTAATATTCTGCAAAATTAGCACAAAAAGTCAAAACAAAACTCATGTTAGCTAAGTGGTATGCAGATTGTTTTACCCATAGAAACGGGTTAAATGCAAAAGATTACTTGACAAGCTTCGCCAGCCCTCTTATCATAAAATTGAAGCTATTTATTTATCTTCTCTGTACAGATTAAATGACAAAAAAACTCACGTATCTGGCGTCTCATGTTTAATTTTTTGCACTATGTGCACCTTATGTCTTTATCAAACTTCTACCTACATAAGCTGAAACGCGCTTATAAAGCGTTTAAAACATAAAAAAACGCCAACTTAAAAAATGGATAG
>NZ_JAPQLM010000097.1:0-9384 GCF_028981765.1 Wolbachia endosymbiont of Drosophila seguyi | reverse complement strand
AACAAGGGTTTAAAGTACAGCCAAGAAGATGGGTTGTAGAAAGGACTTTTGCTTGGGTTAATAGGAATAGAAGGCTATCGAAGGAGTATGATTTACTCACAACATCCACTGAGAATTTCATATACCTAGCTATGAGTAGGGTTATGTTAAAGAGGGAATATGCTTGAATTTACTAGTTTCCGGACAACCTCGTAATGCAGTGCGATACAAAATAACGGTAGAATATAATGGTAGTAATTTCTCTGGTTGGCAAAAACAGCAACACTCTGCTAACTCAATCCAGGAGAAGATAGAAAATGCTATATTTAATTTTAGTGGTGAGAAAGTTACTTTGTACTGTGGTGGCAGGACTGATGCAGGAGTTCATGCTTTAGGACAAGTTGCTCATTTTGATATGGAAAAGGCATTTGAGCTTTATAGAATAAGGAATGCAATAAACTATCATTTAAAATCAATTCCTATAGTCGTGCTTAATGCAGAAGTTGTAGATGATGCTTTTCACGCACGGTTTTCAGCAAAAAAAAGATATTACGAATATAGAATAGTTAATCGCTATGCTCCTGCCGCTCTGGAGACGGGTTATGTATGGCAAGTGTTTAGCCCACTTGATGTAAATATTATGCGTGAAGCTGCTAAACATCTACTTGGAAAACATGACCTTTCAAGTTTCCGTTCAAAAGATTGTCAAGCCGCAAATCCGATAAGAACAATTGATGATATCGATATAATACAAAATGGGAATCATATACACATCAAAATATCTGCTATTTCCTTTTTACATAACCAAGTGAGGATTATTGTGGGTACTTTAGTTGAATTTGGAAAAAATAGAACCAATCCGCAAGAAATGCTAAATATATTAAACCAATGCAAAAGAAGTGCCGCTGGAGTTACTGCACCACCTTTTGGCTTATATTTGGTAAAGATAGATTACTAATTTAATAAAAGCTAGTGAAATAAGTGCCATACCGCCACGGTATCTCCAGATTCCGCTAACAAGCAGCGAGATGACGAGTTTAAGTTCTCATTGGCATTACTACATATAATGCACTTGAATCGTCTTCATCAGTGATAATTGTAGCACTATTACCATCGGCTAAGCTAAACTTACATTTATTTTTTATGCAGGATAGAACATCAAGTAAATAACGCGAGTTGAACCCTATTTCTATAGGGGCTTCATTGTAGTCCACTTCTATGGATTCAGTTGCATCACTGCACTCTTGGGAGTTTGAATGCAGAGTTAGCAGCTTTTCTTGTAGTGAGAATTTAATAGATTTTACTTTATCAGATACAACAACGGAAACTCGATCTATAACGTCTGAAAGTTTTTTACTTTCAATAATCATATGCTTATCTTGAGATGCTGGAATAACTGCTTTATAATTTGGAAAAGTTCCATCTATTAATTTTGATATTAGAATATATTCACCGCATGTAAACTTGATTTTTCTGTCTGAGAGTTTTACTTTAATTTCATTACAATCGTCCAATATTTTTAACAGCTCCATAACAGTTTTACGTGGAATGATCACACCAAATTCGCCATTGATGTTCCCAGGCTTTGGCCTCTTTATACATGATAAACGATGGCCATCAGTTGCAACGCAGTACAGAAATTGCTCATCTGTATGTAGATATATTCCATTTAAATTATACCTTGTATCATCTAGTGATACAGCAAATTTTGTTTTAGTTAATAAGTCTATCAGGTCTGTATTTAGTAGAGTAAAATCATGTTTATAATTGTCTTCTTCAAGAGCAGGAAAGCTGCTTGAAACTACATTCGGTAAAGAAAAGTTTGCATTTCCGCAAGACATCAATAATTTTCCTTGGTTGTTTACTTCAAAATTGACATCCAAATCAGCGGGTAACTTCTTCACTATGTCATGTAAAGTATGCGCTGAAATTTTTACTTCTCCTTCTGTTAATACGGTTGCAGCAAGTGAGGCAAACATTGAAATGTCAAGATCAGTTGCCATTAATTTTATGCTGCCGTGTTGTGCTTTGATATTTATACACGCCAAAACATCTATTGCATTACGCCTTTCAACCACTCCACTTACTCTGGATAATGTATTTAAAAGACTTGTGCGGCTCACGCTAAAACGCATCTGCTCGCACACAGAATTTTGCTTTTTGATTTCTGTATCTACACCTGCAACCTCTGACATTGCTAACTCTCAAAAATACATTTTAAATGATATCCACATCCCATATAAAGTAAAGTGCTATTTATATTTCCATTGAAAGAGTAGTCTAGTTTATACTATAGCTGGGTATTCTGTTACAATAATTTACTTTGTATGGCATAAATCATGCATTTTTTGATACGCTTTTTGAAAACCAAGTAGGGAATAAGTATCATCAATGGTCACTGTTTTTGTTTTTCCATTAACTACCATTGATAATCCCTGCTTCATTTTTAGAATGAGATCTTGATCTATTTTTGTATGCTCTGCCCACGCAAAACTTCCCTGTATTATGGGCAGTGTATATTTAATTTTTTTGTCGATATTGAGAGCTACAGGCTCCTTATCATACTGAAAACCAGAGGTAACGCTTACCTCATCTGCTTTTTTATCAACATAACTAACCATTACATACGGCTTGCGATTGGTTGTATAATATTCGCTTTTTTTTTTAGGATAGGATACAATATAACATACTTTCTCTCCATCTTCCAATGCAGTATACACGAGCCAATCTTTATATTTTTCCTTCAATTGTACATCACTAACCGATGCAAAAGCGCCTATCGAAAAAAATATTAGAAATATAAAAAAACTACGCATGCAAACCAAATTTCAAACTTTCAGATTGTATATATTGTTTTACCTTAGCCATCGCCTGCTCAGCCAACTGCCTTATTCTTTCTCTTGAAACACAATATTTTTTACTAAGTTCATCCAGAGTTTGAATGTTTTCAGACAAATATCTACTGATAAAAATGTCTTTTGCCCTTTCGTTGAGACTCGCTAGTGCATTGTTTAAAATTGTTTCTTTTAATTCTTTTTCTTCATGATTCTGATAGGTTACTTCTTGACTGACCAAGTTACATGGGATCATATCTTGCAACTCCCTTTTAGAGTCATCACCTATTTTTATGCAATCGTTTAGCGACTGATCCTTACAAGCCATACGGTAATTCATCTGCAGAACGTCTCCTTCGGATACAGAAAGCTCATTAGATATTGCTTTTATTTCTTCATTATTTAAAGTTTCCCTGTTTGTATACTGTAAAATTCTTTTTTTTATTTTACGTAAACTAAAAAACAATCTTCTTTGTGCTTGCGTTGTGCCTATTTTCACAAACGACCAAGATTTCAATATAAAGTCTTTTATTGAAGCTTCAATCCACCACACTGCATAAGTTGAAAAACGAAACCCTAAATCAGGATTAAACTTTTTCACTGCGTGCATTAAACCCATATTTCCTTCCATAACCAGGTCCATCAACAATAGCCCATAATTTTTGAATTTCATTGCAATTTTCACTACCAAATTCAAATGGCTGGTAATCAATTTATGAGCAGAAGAAACATCCTTATATTGGTTCCAATTTTTTGCTAATCGTACCTCTTCCTCTTGAGACAGCATAGGAAATTTTTGCACCCTAGCAATATATTGCATGAGATTGGTTCTGCTATCGACACATAAGTTTGCCATTGAGGTCAACATAACAACTTAAATCAAAACTTCATACATATAATATATTGATTTTCCAGCAAAAATTCAAGCTTTGATTTGAAAAAAGTACAAATTTTCCATCTAATTTCTTGGAGACAGTAGGCCGCAGTGTTAGCTAATTGGATAACATTATGTAACCTTAGATGATATTCTACCAGTACAATGGTAAACGTTATAGCTTAAACACATAGCAAATAGTGTTATTCCAGTGCCTTGACACTGGAATCCACATTTCTTTTTTCTAGATCCCAGTGTCATGCCACTTAGATGGCAAGAAAAAACTCACTGGGATAACAAGACTGAGATAGACTAGAAATTAAACGCTACTCCAGCTTCTGCACCAACAGTGCTGTAAAGAACTTTGTATGCGCCTGCATCAGTAACCTGTCTGGTTGAATCTTTAGGATCTGTTTTTTTTCCATCAAAATTAGCACCATAAGAACCGAAATAACGAGCTCCAGCATAAAGTTTGACTTCTGGAGTTACATCATAACTAACACCAGCTTTTACTTGACCAGCAAAACCAAATTTACTTTTCTGATCATTCACAGCGGGTTCCAAAGGAGTGCTAATATACGCTGCACCAACACCAACACCAATGTATGGAGTGATAGGCATATCTTCAATTGCTATATCGTAATACACGTTCACTAATCCTGAAATTGCTGTTACACTGTCTGCAATAGTATTTGCTGGGTCAAATGTTACATCTTTAACATCATTTTTGTTTAGGTATGAATAAACTCCTTCAACATCAACCCTGATGTCGTCCATTTTGTAACCAAATGCACCACCACCAGCTATAAAAGATGGTTTTAATGGACTGTAATCACTCTTGTCTTTCTTATAGGTAATACCATCAACTTTTGTGAAAAGAGGTAAAAATTCACCGTTGTATTGCAAACGAACGTAGTAGCTAGTTTCTTCATCACTTATTGGACCAACAGGATCTGAAAAAGCAGAGTTTGATAAACTTAGCAACGTTGCTAAAGCGGCTGCTGAAAAAAACTTTTTATAATGCATAATTGTCCTCGTAAAAAAATTAAAATTCCACTTTAGCAGTCTAAGTAACAACTAAAGTTAAGTCAAGTGCTAACTTAATAACACAAAATATTCTACATTTTAACTAATTTTTAGGAGAAGACAAAGATTTTATTAATGAATAAATACGACTTTTGATTTTTTGGTATAGCTAACACAGGTAAGATTTACTATCGAAAGACCTCGTCATTCCGCTGCTTGTTAGCGGATGAGAAATCCACAACTGTACGAACATTGCAATTTGGGCCTACCAGGAGGGCAATGCCTCTTATCCAAGTACCATCTTCTTGTCATCCCAGTCTGGGATCCAGGAATTTTATTAAGTTGGTAAGCATAAAAGTAGCCGTTTTATGTTAAAACACAATGTTCTTGATGAGATTACGGCAAGGCTGGATTCCAGACTGGAATGACATCGTTTACTATGTGCCATATTGCAATGTTTGTACAATTGTGGAATGAATCACGGTATGACGTAGGGCTATGCTAGTATAGGTACATTATATGAAGAAGTACTAGCGTTGGGAATATTAGAAAAAAAATACTTACACTAAAAGAAACTTCAGTAGTAAATTCAAAAAGGAAGTTTAAACCCAGATGGTAAACCCATCATACCTGCAAGATCAGAAGTTGCACTCGCCATATCTTCTTCTGCTTTTTTAACGGCATCATTAAACGCTGCTGTTACTAAATCCTCTACTATATCTTTTTCCTCATTTCTCATAAGTTCTAAGTCTATGTTCACCTTTTTAGCTTTATAGCTACCTATTTTTATGACTTCCACTAATACAGAAACTTTGCCACCACCAGAAATACCTTGAAACTCTTTTCCAACATATTTTTCTTGAGCTTCTGCAAGCTTTTTTTGCATCTCTTGCGCTTGTTTCATTATTTGACTAAAATCCACAACTTACTCCTTATTTTCTATATTAACTACTTTTGCACCTTTAAACGTGTCAAGGATATCCTTAACTGCAGGTGCATAATTTAAATTACTCACTTCCCTGTTTATATAACCTGTATCAACTGCAACAACCCACTCTTGCTGAGTCACCTGGTTTAAGTAATTTTTTAAATCATTGCAAAAATTACTATCCAACTTAGATACAGCTTTTAATTTTAAATATCCAGGTCTACAATCTATTAATTGTAGATTATTACACAGTTGTTTGTAAAGATAAATTTGGTTACTTCGCCTTAATAGTTGCAAAATCTTATCAAAATCGTAATTTTGTTGTTTATTTTCCACATGGATCCCAGTGTCACGCACTGGGATGACAGAGTGGGGTTGTTGTTTACTTTCCACATATTTTTTTGGATCCGAGTAGTCAGCTACTTGGATGACAGAGGGGGAAGGTGCAACAGGTCTGCCCTGTCTATTTCCTTGCTCTACATTCTGCGAAAGAACTTTTTTGATCACCTGTTCCGGAGAAGGCAGATCAGAAAGATAACAGAGGCTAATTAACATCATTTCAGCAGCAACATCGTTGCATGTTGAAGTTTTTATATCTTGAATACCTTTAAGCAACATCTTCCACAATCTCGAAAAAAATATTAAAGATCTCTTTATACTTAAATCTTTTATCCTATTCTTTTCATGCTCTGTAACTGCATTATCAATCTCTTTTGTAATCAAAAAACGGCATACTAACTGAATTGTTTGCAATAGACCTTCAAAAATACTAAGTGGGTTTGCTGTTTTTACCGCCTTGTCAAACACTGATAGAGCTTTCTGTAAATCACCTTCTAATATTGCCCCTAATAGATCGAATATAATATCTTTATCCACTAGGCCAAGTATGTCTGTCACATTTTTAGTGGATATTGCACCATCTTTGCTATATAGCACTGCTTGATTCATCAAAAACAAGGCGTTACGCATTGAATTTCCAGAGTGTCGTGCAATTAATTCTAATGCTCCCTTTTCAATGGAATAACTCTCTTTTTGTGCAACATCATTTAAACGTTCCACTATTTTAGCTACAGGAATGTTGTGTAAATCAAATCTTTGACAACGTGCAATAATAGTTATTGGTATCTTTTTTATTTCCGTAGTTGCTAAAATGAACTTTACACTAGATGGTGGCTCTTCTAGGGTTTTAAGTAATGCGTTAAATGCACTGCTAGATAGCATGTGTACTTCATCTATAATGTAGACTTTGAATTTAGAGCTTATAGGTGAATAGCAAATATCTCCCAGGATTACTTTAATATCGTCAATGCTAGTGTGACTTGCTGCATCGATTTCAATTACATCTGGATGGCTTGAATTTTTTATTGCTAGACAATTTTCACATGATCCGCAAGGTTCAAAAATTGGCCCCAGGGAACAATTCAAACATAAAGCTATTATCCTTGCAGTGGTGGTTTTACCAACTCCACTACTACCAGAGAGCAGTATAGATTGTGGGATTTTGTTTAAAATAAAAGCATTTTCTAATACACGCACTAATATATCTTGACCTACTAGATCTTTGAAGCTACTAGGACGATGTTTTAATGCTATATTCATAGCCTCGGATAAAACAAATAATGAAATAGGTATGCAACCCAAAAAGGTTCTGATATGGCTGCTTCATTTCTGATCTGACCAAATTACAGAGTTTTTGCCTGCATACCTTATAAAATATTATACTTTTTTTTTTATTTAGCAAGGTATATCCTATATTAGCTCTATAATTTGATATGTTAAATTTTTTACAGTGCTATTTTGAAGTAAACAAAAAGTTAGTTGTCATGCAAGTCACTACAAGATTGTCACTCCAATGTTTATTTATGTCATTTCAGCGCTTATTTATGTCATCCCAGTGCCTAGGCATACAGCTGTATGAATGTTGTGATATAAGAGCAATTTTTACCGAAAAGGATGTCATCCCAGTGCTTGACTACTTGGATCCAGAAAACTTAACTGTAAATGAGCGCACTAGGCAATTGTATAACAAGAACTGGATTCCAGTGTCAGCTACTTGCATGACACTACCTGCTACGCAAACTTCTGTGGACTACAAAGAAAGTTCGTACAGTTGTAGGTCAAGCCATAGAGTAACAAAAAAAGGATATTGGTATAACAAAAGAGGAACATTATGATTTTATATCATTTTCCTCTTTGTCCATTTTCACGAAAAGTTAGAGCTTTTCTAAAAGAAAAAAAATTAGGCTGTGATCTAGTGTATGAAAATCCGTGGGAAAAGCGGAATGAATTTATGGAGATCAATCCAACCGGGCAAGTACCAGTGTTAATAGATAATAACTTTGTAATAGCGGATAGTAATGCCATTTGTGAATATATAGAAGAGACTTACAATAGCGACGTCAAATTACTTGGTTCATCCACTATTATTAAGTCTAAAATACGCGCTCTAATCAATTGGTTCGATAACAAATTTTACAATGAAGTTACTAAGTATATTATGAATGAAAAAGTAATTACTAACCGCAGCCCTGACTCTAGATTTCTTCATGCAGCTCAGCATAACCTGCCTTGCCATATGGAATACACCGAACACTTAATTAACAAGAACGTTTGGCTTGCAACTGATAAGTTCACTTTAGCTGATATTACTTTAGCATCGCATATTTCCGTAATGGATTATGTAAGTAGTTTTCCATGGGAAAAAAGTAAAATTTTAAAAGAATGGTACTCCATTGTTAAATCAAAGCCTTGTTTTCGTGAGATATTATTAGAGAGGATTTCTGGTTTAATCCCTCCTAAACATTATGCTGACCTTGATTTTTAACTTATGTTAGCTTTAAAGCTACAGTCATTCCTTCATCAGTTGGAATCAATATAGAGAAATATTTTTTTTCATCTGATAATCTATTATTAAACTCCCTCATGGCATGCCATGATTTTTCTGATACTTCTTTTGGAGGCGATTCTAAAAATACTGTGTTAAACAGTAGAGTGTTATCTGCAACGATTAGCCCATCTTGTTTAATGTATGACTCTGCCCAATCTAAATACTTAGGATAACTACTTTTGTCAGCATCAATAAATATCATGTCAAATGGTGCTTTTGCTGATAATTCATTAATTTTTTCCAGTGCATCGCCTTCTATTAGAGTAATTTTATCACTTAGATTAAAAGCACTAAAATTTTTTTTTGCTATTCTTGAGTGTTGAGGATTATTTTCTATTGTATATATATGACCGTCTTTTAGTAGAGCTTTTGCCATGCAAATCGACGAGTAACCGTATAACGTGCCAATCTCAACAATACTTTTGATTTTTTGGATTTTTATAAATAAACTTAATAGCTTTCCTTCTTCAGGGCCAATTTGAATATGTTGCTTTTTTTCAAGAATACAATATTCTTCTATTTTTTTATATTCTTTTGCAAATAGATTTCTTATGTATGACAATTTTATACTAAAATTATTACGCATATATTATAAATTAGGGAGACTTAATTCATACACAATTTATAAATATAATAATATAGTTTAAAATAATAAAAACATTTATTTTAAGTTATTATTTCATAGTATAAAATTTTAAGTGACAAAAATTATTATATATCGTACTATAGTTAACTAGTATAATAAACAGTCGATTATTATGCTAGAATTAAAGGGATTGTTTATGCGCATTTAGTTATTTAGTTATTTAGTTATTTAGTTATTTAGTTATTTAGTTATTTAGTTATTTAGTTATTT
>NZ_JAPQLM010000096.1:0-6847 GCF_028981765.1 Wolbachia endosymbiont of Drosophila seguyi | reverse complement strand
TTTTTTGATGTCTTGTAACGCTTTGTAAGCGCGTTCAGCTTATTTAGATAAAAATCTAGATGTAGATGAAATTTTGTAAAGACATACAGTATCTATATACTGCAAAAAATTAAACATAAGACGCCGATACATTAAGTAATCCTTACCTTTTAATCTGCAGATTGGCGAAAGCAAATACAATAGCTTCACTGTCATGATAAAGGGGCTGGCAAAGCTTGTCAAGAAATTTTCTTATTTCATTTAAATTGCTTGTAACCTTCTTATACACTCATCTTTACCAAGAATCACCATGATATCAATGATTCCAGGTGCATCCATTACTCCAGTTATAGGGGCGCGTAATGAGTGGTATACATCGCTTATTTTCATATCGTGCAATTTTGCACATTCCTTGATCTGAGAAGATAAAAAACCCTTATTCCAATTTTCATCACCGATCTTTGACAGAAATGACGCAAGTAACTTGATTATATCGAGGTTAGATTTGACAATTTGCTCAGCCTCTTCACTTAAATCAAGTGGCGGATCTTGAATATAAAATTTTGCTAAATCCAATAATTCGGTCAGGTAGTTTGCTCTTTTTTTTAGCTCTGTCAGTCCCTGCAGTAAATAGCCCTTTTTTTTGTCAGTTAGAGTATTTTCTCTAAGCATTAGAGTCAGAATATCTTCATTGCTCATATTACTAATATAGTGGTTATTCAAATGCTCCAGTTTTTTGAAATCGAGCCGTGCAGGTGAACGACCAATACTTTCTAAATTAAACCACTCTATTGCTTGCTCATCGCTAATAATCTCATCGTTGCCGTGACTCCAGCCAAGTCTCAGCAAGTAATTACGCATCGCTTTTGGCAATATTCCCATCTTTTCATAATCGCAAACGCTTGTGGCACCATGCCTTTTGGATAGCTTATTCCCATCTTCCCCATGGATAAGCGGCACATGTGCAAAGCGTGGAATGTCAAAATCAAGAGCCTGGTATATTAGCAGATGTTTAAAGGTATTAGTGAGATGGTCAGAACCACGTATTATATCAGTTATTCCAGCATCATGATCGTCAACTACCACGGCAAAAATATATGTTGGAGTGTTATCAGAGCGTAAGATCACTATATCATCAAGCTGGTCGCTATTTACTTTGATTTGGCCGTATATTTTGTCATCAATGACGATCTCTTGCGAATCTGGCACTTTAAAGCGGACAACTGACCTCACACCCGATGTTATTCCAGCGCGTGACCACATATTTTTCCAGTGTCGGCTACTTGGATGACAAGAAGGAGGTTTTGTAGTACATTTATGCCTGTATATCTTGCCCTCTTCTCTTGCTTTTGCCTTCTTTTCTGCAACTTCATCTTCAGGGCAGTAACAGTGATACGCCCTACCCTTTTCAACTAAAAGGTTTGCTACTTCTTTATGCCGCTCTATTCTTTTTGACTGATATACTATTTCCCCATCATAGCTCATACCGAGCCATCTTAGCCCTTCTATAATTGCATCAATTGCTTCTTGTGTTGAACGTTTTCTGTCGGTGTCCTCAATTCTTAGCAAAAACCTGCCACCATGATGCTTTGCATAGAGCCAATTAAATAACGCAGTACGAGCTCCTCCAATGTGCAAAAATCCTGTTGGTGATGGAGCAAATCTCGTGACTATACCTGGCATATTTGTCTGTTACAGTAATGTAAATGATGATAGCTAAAATTTATGTTTGTAACAATTTAGAATTTATTTGTTCTGAGAGATAAAATTTACTTGTTTTTCATAAATTGTGTTGTACAATTTAGTATCGGTTGAATATAGCGAGGTGAGTTATGGATGGACTTGTAGATATAGCAAAATTGCTTTCAGATAATGAAGCTAATATCAATTGGCGTTACACCGGCCCTTTTGATAAAACAAAACAAAGAGTACAGGCAGGTAATCTCCTGCATTTAGCTGCAAGAATACAAAACAAAGGTAAATTTGTAGACATTTGTAAGAAGAACATTGCTTCTGTAACTGCGCATAATGAATATGGAGATAATCCATTTCATGAAGCAGCAAGAAGTGGAATTTTGCTGCCTGCAGTACAAGAGATTGTGAATGACTTAGAGAAGGAAGCTAATAACAAAATTACGAAAGCAGAAGAAGCTGGAGATCGGAAAGAAGTAAGCAGATTGAAAGAGGAACTCAAATGTAATAAAAAATATATTAAAGATGCGCTCTGCAGTAAAGGCTATGCTTTTAATAAGAAGGGGGAAACTCCTCTTTATTACTTAAATGCTGCACAACAGAAAGAAATTAAGCAAATCGCAGGCATAAAAGACAGCTTTATATGTAACCAGAAGTTTCACCTGTGCTTATATATAATAGGAGCGATAGCATGTATCGCTGCTTTATGTTTGTCTTTATACTTTTTATTTTTAGTTTCTCAATCTTTTGCACTAAGCTCGATGGTTGCAATAGCTTCTGGCGGAGTCACATACCTGTCAGTTAAAGCATGTAGCGAGATACATGCCTTGCGTAACGAAAGCACTTTAGTGGAAAATGCTAATGTACAACTTGCAGGAGAAAGTTTAGGTGTTTGATGAAGCTAGAAATTACTTGCAGGCAATGATATAGAAATTTACTTTCTTAACTTCAGAAAGTATACTCATACGATGATAGAAAAGAAGTACAGTAAGATTTTAATAGCAAACAGAGGAGGGATTGCCTGCAGGATTATCAGAACTGCCCATAAGATGGGTATATCTTGTGTGTGCATATACTCGGATGCAGATGTAAATTCTGTGCATGTAAGACAAGCAGATGAGTCAAGATATATCGGCCCTTCGCCATCTTGCCTCAGTTATTTAAACATTGAAAAAATATGTGAAGTAGCAGTTGAAACAGGTGCTGAGGCAGTTCATCCTGGCTATGGTTTTTTAGCAGAGAATCCAGATTTTCCACGTGCTCTTCAAAAACATAATATAGACTTCATCGGTCCCAGTGCAGAAACAATAGAAGTTACAGCCAACAAAATAACAGCAAAAGAAGCTGCAAGAAAAGCTGGAGTGAATGTAGTGCCAGGATATATGGGTAAGATCAGCGATGCTGCCCACGCAGCTCAAGTTGCTAAAGAGGTCGGTTTTCCCGTTATGCTCAAAGCTGCATCAGGCGGTGGTGGCAAAGGAATGCGAATTGTAAACTCCAAAAAAGAAATTGAACTAGCATTTACATCAGCCACAAATGAAGCAGAGAAAAGTTTTAAGGATGGCAGTATCTTTATAGAGAAATATATAGAGTTGCCAAGACATATTGAAATACAAATCATAGCAGATAAATATGGCAATATAGTTTGTCTTGGAGAAAGAGAATGCTCGATACAAAGGAATAATCAGAAAATAATAGAAGAAACGCCAAGTCCATTCATTAGTGAAGAAGTAAGACAAAAAATGTATGTTCAATGTGTTTCTCTGGCAAAGCAAGTTGGCTATTTTTCAGCAGGCACTGTTGAGTTTGTTGTAGATAAAGACCAAAACTTCTATTTTCTTGAGGTAAATACGAGATTGCAAGTTGAGCATCCAGTAACAGAATTTATAACTGGAATAGACATAGTAGAAGAAATGATTAGAACTTCCTGTGGAGAGAAATTGAGATTCAATCAGGATGATATTAAACTTACTGGTTCTGCAATAGAAAGTAGAATTTGCGCTGAAGACCCATCGAAGAAATTTTTCCCTTCCAGCGGAAGAATAAAATATTACGATAAACCGGGTGAAAATGATTATGTAAGAATAGATGATGGAGTTGCTGCAGGTTCAGAAATTAGCATGTTCTATGATTCGATGATTGCCAAAGTGATAACATATGGAAAAGATAGAGTAGAAGCGATCAGCAGAATGCAAAAAGCATTGTCTGAATGCTATATAGAAGGAGTAACAAATAATATAGAATTTCTAGAATCCATCTTCCATCACCCAAATTTTATCGCAGCAAAGCTCCATACGAGATTCATTCCAGATCATTACCCTAGTGGGTTTCACGGCGATTTTGTTACAGAGGAGTATATTAAAATATTTATTTTCACTGCGTTATATGTTCATTTGGAAAATGAAGAAAGGTACCATCATAAAGCAGTGAATGAAACATCTCAGGTGTCATTCCAGTGCGTGACACTGGAATCTAGTAAAAAAGAAGGGGCACCAGTATCAGCTACTCGGATGGCAGGTGACCGTGCAAGAGATTTATTCATAGTGAATATAAATGACAATGAGTACTCCGTAAATGCAAAATACCAAGATAATATATTAATAACGGTATATAATCACAATAAATACTCCGTTATAGGCAAGTGGAAATCAAGTTATAGATTGCTATATATCACAATTAATGACGATACCAATATAGCACTTAAAATAGAAAGACAAGGCAGCAAGTACTTCATAAGGCATGCAGGCATGAAAGCTGAGTGTTGTATATTTAAGCCTCATGTAGCTGAATTAAGTAGGTTAATGCTAAATAATGAAACAGAAGGGATTTCAGCAGATGCTGTAAAATCCCCAATATCTGGTTTATTAGTTAAATTGCACGTAAATGTAGGAGATCAGGTGGAAATAGGACAACCTTTATTTGTGGTGGAGGCAATGAAAATGGAAAATATCATATGTGCTGAAGCAGCAATGGTGATAAAAAATATTCCCGTTCAAGAAGGAAAAAATGTGCAGATTGGTGATGTAGTCTGCTTTCTTAAATAACATAAGAAGTACAAACTTGACCCAAACAAGATAAATGAAAACACTTGATGAGCTATGGCAATGGCTATTGGTATGTGCAATAATAGAGTAATTACACCTAAAATGATCTGAATGACGACGGAGAGCAGCATAATATATACCGGTTTTATGCTAGCATTTTTTACTGTGAGTATTACTACCAAAGTTAGTATTAGCAATGCCAGTGCTCGATGTATAAATTGCACTGTCGCTCTGTTCTCAAAGATATTCAGCCATGTAGGCTGTAAGAAAAATAAATCTTCTGGAACGATTTGTCCGTCCATTAGTGGAAAGGTATTGTAAATTAGACCAGCATTTAATCCTGCAACAAATGCGCCGAAAATTATTTGTATCATGATCAGAACTAAAATAATTCCTACGTAGTACTTGGTGTTACAACTAATCTTAAGTTTAGTTTGCTTTGGCCTGATTTGGTAATCAAAAAATTGATATGAAAATAATGCAAAGATAATTAATGCTAATAATAAGTGAAGTGCGAGCCTATAGTGGCTAACATGAGGCTTAGCTACCAAGCCGCTTTTTACCATATACCAACCAGCAAAAGCTTGTAAAGCTCCAAATAATAATGCCACAAATAGCTTTATTACTACCTTTTTAGATATTTTTCTTCTTAATGTAAAATATATAAATGGCAGGACAAAAACTAAACCTGTTAGTCTTGCAACCAATCTGTGTACATATTCTATTAAGTATATAGCGCGAAACTCCTCCATACTAATACCATAGTTAAGTGCTTTATATTCAGGTGTAGCTTCGTATTTTAATTTTTCTTGTAGCCAGTCTTGTTCACTCAGTGGTGGTAATGTTCCAGTAATGGGTTTCCACTCCGTGATTGACAATCCTGCTTTTGAAAGTCTGGTAAATCCACCAATCCCTACCATGAGAACTACCATGACCGAGCAGAGAAAAAGCCAAATAGCTACAGGTTTTGCTTCCATAAACCATGCTGAGTTTTGTTCCATCGCTCAGGGTAAAGAATAAATTCCCATAAGGCAAGAAAAGCTGCAGCACTATGTAGCAGACTATAGACCGGAAAAAATATCGATACTATATAAAAATAAAAAGGCATCTTTTGCTGTTTGACAGCTATTACCAAAAGAATCAGGTTAGTAACGTATACCACTACAAAGTAGTACAAAAATAATTCATTTAAAACTTTAGTTAATATCAATGAAAGCAGTAAAAATGGAGTAGTAAAAAATATAAAAGCTGCAGAGCCAACAAAAAGATTCAATCGCAAAATTCCCTTAAATCCAGTGTGTTTATAAAGTGACTTTATATTTTTTAAATGAACAATATAAGTTTGCATATAGCCTTTGATCCAGCGCGCTCTTTGCTTAATCCAAGCAAATACAGCAATTGGTGACTCTTCCAATGTTTCTGAGTCAATCATCCTGGTTTTATATCCCATTTGCGCAAGTCTCAAACCAAGGTCAGCATCTTCGGTAACACTATAAGCATCCCAGAAAAACACTTCTTTTAGAATTTTTACTGAAAAATGATTACTGCTACCACCCAAAGGTATCGGCATGTTCATTTTTTGGAATCCAGGCAATAAGTATTGAAACCAGTTCATATACTCCAGAGAAAAGAATTTTGTGAGAAAATTATAATCACAATTGTAGTAATTTAATTTCGCCTGTACACAGGCAAGCTTATCGTCGTCCTTATTAAATTCAATCAGTGCTTTTTTTAACTGCAATGGGTCTGGTTTATCGTCCGCATCATATATTACTGCATACTTTCCTCTAGCAAAGCTCATAGCATAATTGCATGACTTGGCTTTTGTTCTAGGCAAAGAATGAGGCACCTTTATTACTTCAAAATACTGCGGTAAAGTGTACTTTTCTATAGCTGCTAGCGTTTCTTGGTCATCACTTTCTACCTGAAGCTTCACATCTAATTTTGATTTTGGATAATCCAAACTTTCAATGCTTTCGATCAATTGCTCTATCACTGCACTTTCTTTAAAAGCAGGCAATAAAATAGTATATATAGGAAAATCTTCTTCATTCAGCTTACTATAATCCACTTTTTGATTAGAGGTTTCACATAAGCTAAAAACTGTAGCTATAAACTTGAATAAATAACTA
>NZ_JAPQLM010000095.1:0-2106 GCF_028981765.1 Wolbachia endosymbiont of Drosophila seguyi | reverse complement strand
TCTCATCTTTACCCCGTACTAAAATTTCAGATATTATAGCCTTTTACTTGTTTCCGGACAACCTCTCAATTCGTTTTGAACACCTTTTGATACAAATTTGCTAACATCTTCTCCTAATCTTGCTATTTCCTTTACAAAGCTTGATGAGATAAATTGAGTATCTTCAGAAGCAGGAAGAAATATGGTTTCGATTTCAGGAAGAAGTTTATAATTTACCCAGCTCATTTGAAACTCGTAATCAAAATCCGATACTGCTCTTAATCCCCTAATAATAACAGAAGCATTCTGCTCTTTGGCAAACTTCACTAGCAACCCATTAAAAGATATAACATCTGCATCAATTCCTAGCCCTTTGATTTCATTTTCAGCCATGCTTGTGCGTAGCTTTGTGTCAAAGGCAGTATGCTTATTAACGTTTTCTGCAACTCCTATTATTAATTTATCGACTAGTTTACACGCTCTTTTGATTATGTCAAGATGCCCAAAAGTTATAGGGTCAAACGTGCCAGGGTAGATTCCTATTTTGTCATTAATGTTCATCCTTTATTTTTATAAACTACTTTAAAAACTTTTGATAGACATAATAACATTTTTTATCTAAAAATAAAAGTATACAGTTGGCCTGATAGCTCAGTTGGTAGAGCAAAGGACTGAAAATCCTTGTGTCGCTGGTTCGATTCCTGCTCAGGCCACCTTCTCTTTCTTGGCAAACTTGCCTTTTTGTTATAAAATACTCTATATCGTAATATAAATATTAGGGAGGCAAGTCATAGTATATAAATATTATAATAAACTATTTAATATCTTATTAATTATAGTTCTATTATTAAGCAATATTACTTATGCTGGCGTTAGTGAAAAACCGGCATCTCAACATGTAACCAGAAAAGAAGAACCAGCGTCAACTGTCTTGACGGCAGAAAATACAGTAAATAATGACATAGTTGTTGGTTTGTTGAAAACGGAAGAAGCACATGAGCTTGGGCTATCTCAAAATATCTACGAGATGTTTAATAACTTTGGAGTTAAAACCGTACTCATTGACTACAATAAAATAATTAACTTAAAAGAAATCCAAGAAAAGTCGCTTATCTTTGCAAAACAAGATGAAACATTGGCAAAGAAGCTAACATTAGACCGAATAAAAGTTGAAGTTGCAAAGTTTGTTAAAGAGCACAAAATAAATAGAATATTTATTCCGGATAATTTACACTCAGCACCCACTCCTTGTCGCCAGCTTGTTACTGAAGCAATTGTAAAAATAGTGGATGATAACCCTGCAATTCATTTACTTGGCATATGTGAAGGCATAATGAATGCAAAGGGAATTGAAGTAGTGAGTGTTGTGAGTGATGAAGAGAAACGAAGATCTCATTTAAAATCAGCACCTAATCCACAGAAAGAGGATCTACCTCTCCAGCAGATAAAGATCGTTCCAAATAGTCGTTTAGCAGAAGTAGTAGCCAAATTCCTAATACCTAATGAAAATGGCTGGTTTTCAACATATTTTCCAGATGCTCATTCAGGAGCAGTAAGTAATACACCAGAAAATAGAAGAAAATTGGAGTCACTTGGATATAAAGTTGCAGCATTTTCCAGTGAGGGGGTAATAGAGGCTATTGAAGATAAGCATGGTAATGTTCACTTTCAAAGTCATCCAGAAGCCCTTGTTGTGAAGTCAGATAAAAACCTCTATTTATCAAATCACAAGGAACGTCAAGTGTCTACACTAGTTGCTATAGCGATTATGAATGATTTTCTTTATCGTGCTTAATGGCTATAGCTTTAGGCTTACCGACGATTTGATAAACGATAGATTTGTCATGTATCCGTTCAGGCAATGGCGTCAACTTAAGGAAAAATATCAGCGATAGTGTATAAAATTTCTCTCCAAATTTTTTATCATTAAATTATCCAAAGAGTGCAAGGGACAGCACTTTTGTTTCTATTTTATTGCAACAAAAAAGTTTAAAATGTGTCTTTTTTAGGTGAGGCATGCAAAAAGGAAAAGATCTTATCTTACAAATTAAAAATGCAATATACTCGAAAACTTTTCAGAAAATCCATTGTGTTGAGTTTTACACGAACAAGAAAACTTCCTTTTTC
>NZ_JAPQLM010000094.1:0-2420 GCF_028981765.1 Wolbachia endosymbiont of Drosophila seguyi | reverse complement strand
TATAAGATGTTTTACTACCTCTATATGACCATGCTTAGCAGCATCATGTAAAGGACTTCTTCCATATTGGTCCACTACATTAACATCTGCCTCTTTTTTTATAAGATGTTTTACTACCTCTATATAACCATTATTAGCAGCATTATGTAAAGGAATTCTTCCAACTTTACTTTGCACATTAACATCTGCCCCTTTTTTTATAAGATGTTTTACTACCTCTATATGACCATTATTAGCAGCATCATGTAAAGGAGTTCTTCCAACTTCACTTTGCACATTAACATTAGTGCTTCTTCCCAATAGATTTTCTAATACCTGTGTATGTCCATACTTAGCTGCATAATGTAGAGGAGTTTCCCCATACCTATTTTTCAGATCGATATCTGCTTCTTTTTTTGACAAAATTTCTACTATTCGTATGTGTCCATGTTTAGCAGCAACATGTAAAGGAGCTTCTTTGCAATATCCATTTTTTATACCGGTTTTCGCTCCATTGTCTAATAGATTTTCTACTATTTGTATGTGCTCATGTTCAGCAGCAACATATAAAAGAGTCCTTTCATATTCTATAAAGAACCCTGTTAATTTTGTATCTTTAGCTATCATACGCAACATGATACCTGGTAAAAACAGGTGATCTATATCAAACTTGTTATCTTTCCACCCGTTGTATACGCGTGGGTCCTTTTCCTGCAGCTTATCCTTAATTTTATCAATTATATTATCTTTATTGAAGCCTTGATCATTAATTTCTTGTAATATTTCCTTTAGCATTTCTTCAAATTCTGATCCCGCTATTTCCTACCAAGCTATAAAACTTTATTAAGGCATATGAAGTGGATTATGTCAATGAAGAACTAAGAAACTGGTTCTTCTTTTTTTCTATAGCTTTAGGTTTACCTACAATTTGAAAAACAACAAATTCGTCATTCCGCTACTCGTTAGCGCCGCGGCGGTATGATGTAGGGAAACCTTTCTTGGGTTAGCTATAAAGTTAAAATTCGACCAGGGCAGCCGCAATAAGGTAGCAAACGCCATCATGTCTTTAGGAGAGTTTGCTAATGAAGGCTCTTAAGTTGACGCCATTGCCTGAACGGATACGCCAATTTTTATGTTCATTTGTAACCGTCTATTATTTTACACCCCAGTCTTTTTCAAATATTGCTAGCCCTTGGTCAGTAAGTGGGTGATTAATTAATTGTCTAAGTACTTTTGCTGGCACAGTAATTGAATCAGCACCAAGCCTTGCAGCTTCTATTACATGCGCTGGGCTTCTTACTGATGCAACAAGAACTTTAGTATCAAAACCGTAATTAGAATATATAGTACATATATCTTCTATTAGCGATAAGCCATCATAGCTTATATCATCAAGGCGACCAACAAAGGGGGAAATAAAACAAGCACCGACCTTAGCGGCAAGCAGTGCTTGTCCAGGAGAAAAACATAATGTGATGTTAACAGGTATTTTATGCTCTGTCCATAACTTTTTACAAGAAATTAATCCTTCATGTGTAAGAGGTAATTTGATCACAACATTATCAGCAATTTTTGCTAAATTCAGACCTTCTGTGATCATCTCTTCATGGCTATCTGCAACAACTTCAACACTAACAGGCCCTTTTATAATAGAGCATATTTCACGCACTAAATCCTCGTATTTATCTTTACGCCCGGACTTTGCTATTAAAGAAGGATTAGTTGTTATGCCGTCAATGAACTCCTTTAGTCCTTTAATTTCATTTAAATCAACGCTATCAAGAAAAATTTCCATATTAATCTCCTATAAAAAAAATACCCTTACAAAATCTTGTCATCCTACCGCTTGACTTACAACCTTATGAACTTTCTGCGTTGTAAACATCAAACAGCCGATAACACAACTGTACAAATATTGAGACATAAGAGTAATTTGTACCAAGAAAAAAGATGTCATCCCAGTGCCCAGACCCCTTAGACAATGTACCATCTTTTGATTTTGTCCATTCTGGGCGGGGTTTTCAAGTTCTTTGATCTTAAATACTACATCTACTTTATCAAGATCAATGTTGACTTCTTTTACTAATGTTCTAATAAGACTACGTTTGGCTTGCCAATCTAGGTCCGATTTAACACTAGAATAAAAGCCCTTTATGCTATTTGTAATAAGATTCATTTTCTGCCGTATTCCCTTTTACCTTTTTCTTCTCTCCTTCAATCTCTTTTAAACGTTACTTCATTTTTTTTATTGCCTGCTTAAAGTCTTCCTTACTTATAGTTAGTGCATACTTTGTTGCCGTAAAAACTTCTGGTACCCAAACAATTGTAATAAGTATACACAATCTTTGTCAACTATTTTCGGCACTGGTATATTGACCTTACCCAGAAAAAGTGGAGAGAAAGAAAGGAGTTTTTTCGGGTAAAATAAAATTTTGGAGGAT
>NZ_JAPQLM010000093.1:0-5482 GCF_028981765.1 Wolbachia endosymbiont of Drosophila seguyi | reverse complement strand
TTTACTCCAAGGAATCAAATCAGTTCTATTATCTTCCAAGCAAGGAAATAGTTTACCCTTTGAAAGAAACTCAAGAGAGGTTGGATAAAATAATATTTAATAAGCAAGAGTATGTTTTCTTCCCTGATGAAAATGAGCAGAAGAAGGAAGAATGCAGTTATTGTGTGAAGAAAGATAGCAAAATAGACGAAAAATTAAAATCTGGTGAAGGACTGAAAGTAGTATACAAATTGACGGATGTAGAGCATAAAGAAGGATGTGAGCAAGGTGATGATGGTTGCATCTGCTTTGATGGAAAGTGTAGCCGTTCAAAACAATATTTGAATAAAAATGAAGATGATAAGCCATTCTACTTAAGGTATGAGGAAGTGGATTGTAAAGATAAGGATGGTAAAGTATTAAGAGATGAAAAAAATGAAGTACGAAAGTGTACACAATTAAAAGATCAACTGATTAAAGCAAACAGAACAGAGGTTTTTTACGCTGATAAATTGTGTAGGTTCGATTTAGAAGGTCTCAAAAAGAAATTAAAAGAAAAATTAAAAGAGATAATCAAGGAACATCTGAAAAATAAGAAACCAGATCTTGAAAAAAATAATGAAAAATCCTATGATCATAAAAATAAAGATGTTTATACAGATGACTTATCAATAAAATTTGATCGTATTAAAATAGAAGCGTGGGGAAGTGGTGAAGCAGGTCATATACAAGGTAGTGGCTGTGACAATCAAAAATGCCATTCTACTGAAAGCAGAGTAGGGATGCCAGGAGATTATATTAAAGCTAAACTGAAAATCGATCCTAATTATCCTATAATTAAGGTGCAAGTCACAGAGGGAGGGGGTAACCAGGAAAGTAACTTCTCAGATAAGGACGGGGGACCTGTTTTCATAGAAATGTGCAATTCGCAGAAGCAACATTGCCAGCAACTGATTACTGTTGCAGGTGGAGGTGAGTATAGAACATACGGTGGTAAGGGTTATGAGGAAACAGTAATTCATAAGCAAGATTTAAAGCTAGAGGAGAAAATTGTAAAGGCAGATAAACTGAAGTCTACACAAGACAATCAAATAGCATATATAGAAAATGGTGAAATCAAGTATGAAACAGTAGAGTGTGGAAGTGGTTTGAGAAGCAGTAGATCTGGTGCAGGTGGCTGCATTAATAAAAGCAAAGGAATTTATGGTAAAGGCTCTCCAGGGTATGTGAAGATTAGACCTATTATAAAGGAATTTGACGAAGAAGAAATAAATGCTGCTATTAAAAAAGTAATAGAGGATCTATACGATCTTGAAACTATGACTGATTTTTGGGTAGGGGATCTTAACGTGAATATAAGTGGGATAATTAAAGAGGAAGTCAAAAAAGAATTATCAAGGTAAAAAGATATAGCTCTGGAAATGATGCTCTTGTTTTAATAATTAATTAAAGTAAAGCATGTAGTAAATGGTGTAATTGCTGTATCTTAACAAAAAGGTATAACGAGTGTAGGAGGGTGCTTTATGTCTCTAAAGAATAAAATTTCTGAGTTAATAGAACAACAATTTAGCATTAAATACCATGACAATTATTTGGCTTACACTATACATAATTGGGCTGCAAGCGAAATATCTGATTCTATTACTTTTTGCATAATTGGTTGTGGAAATTGCAAGATTGGATATCAAGATGTTGCAAAGTCATTCAACATAACAAAAGAAGAAATTGACCAAGGTAATATTGCAAGCATAGAAAGTAAAATAAAAAGTGAAGCTGAAAAATCAGGTAGCGAGTTTTCTGAGTTGATTTCTAGAGTGGATCAATCGCTAAAAGAGCAGAGTGAAAAGTCTATTGTACAAATTTTAGATTCATCCGCTGAGGAGATGTTAAGGAGTTTCTGTGATAGCCCTGTACAGTCTCCAGAGCCTCAAGAACCCTCTGCTTCATCTGAAGAGCATGCTACAGAAGGCCCAGAAACTAGTGTTAATTCAGATCTTTTGTCAACCTAATCAACCCCATATATATGTTTTTTTTGTACCCATGCTTTGCGTTTTGGGGTGGAAAGAAAGCACCATTCTTCGTTGCATTTTTCTATCTTCATCACAACAAACTTGTCTATTTTCATAGTAATCTTGCTGTCTACACTCTGTTTTTGATATCCATAAGTATCTTCTTTTACAATCGCGTAGCGCTTATCACTAAGAAGATTGCCTTTTATCCATCCGCAGTCTTCATCTATATCGCAGACCTTTTTCCAACTCTCAAACTCTTCTATCACTTTCAGGGGCAGATTTTTGCAAGTGTATATCCATTTTACAGGATAGTGAAACCCTGGCCCCGTTCTCATGTTGATCTTATTTGATTTGGTTGAAACAAAGTTGTTAGCAAACAAGCTATGGCTGAATAATAAAAACAATAGGATAATAGTACTGAACCAAGATCCCAGTGTCACGCACTGGGATAACGTGAGGGATAGTGTAACAGACTTATTCATCATAATTCACGATTAGGTTGACATAAGATAAAGAGTAAATTAAAAATTGAATAGATCTTTAAATGCAAAATCAATGCCTATAGAAATATTAATGCCTGCTCTTTCACCAACAATGAGCAAAGCTGGAGGAAAAATTGTAAAGTGGCATAAAAAAGAACAAGACAAAGTTGAAGTAGGCGACGTAATTGCTGAGATAGAGACTGATAAAGCCATAATGGAGTTTGAATCTATAGATGAAGGAGTTTTAGCAAAAATTTTAGTAACAGAAGGAACAAGTGGCGTGCCTGTAAATCAACCAATAGCTTTAATGCTGGAAGAAGGAGAAGATGAAAGTGCACTTAACAACTATACTTCAACTTCCATCAATAGTGCAGTTAAAAAGGAAGTGACAAAAAGTGCTGTTGATAATCAAAAATCAGAACACCAAGATTTAAACGGAAAGCCAATAAGTCATTCTTCGGTGTCATTCCAGCGCGTGACGCCGGAATCCAACCCCTCAATGTCATCCCAGTGCTTGACACTGGGATCTAGAAAAGAAGAATGGATCCCAGTGTCAGCTACTCAGATGACAGAGGGTTATGCAGAAGGTAGAACAAAAATAAGCCCATTAGCTAAGAAAATAGCTCAAAATGAAGGGGTTAATGTGCAGCAATTAAAAGGTACAGGACCATATGGTCGCATAATTAAGGCTGATGTGTTGGAGTTTTTAGGCAGTGGTATACATACTGAAAGTCCTGAGAAAGATACCATAGTTGAAGTAAGCAACATGCGCCAAGTGATAGCACAGCGCCTGACTGAATCAAAACAGAATGTTCCACATTTTTATTTAACTGTAGACTGCCAGGTTGATAAGTTAATATCGTTAAAAAACGAGATTAACTCAGCAGATGAAAACAATAAAGTAACAATTAATGATCTAATCATAAAAGCTGCAGCTTTCAGCATGAAAAAATTTCCTGATATAAATTCTTCGTGGATAGATAATAAAATACTGAGATATTCAAATATAGATATTTCAATCGCTGTGGCACTTGAAGATGGGCTAATTACTCCTATAGTAAAAAATGCTGATAAAAAGGGTATTTTATCTATATCAAAAGAAGTGAAAGATTTAGTAAGCAGAGCAAGATCTGGAAAATTGAAACCTGAAGAGTTTCAAGGAGGAGGGTTTACTATCTCCAACTTAGGGATGTTTGGTATAAAAGCCTTCAGTGCTATAATCAATCCGCCGCAATCTTGCATTATGGCAGTTGGTGCATCTAAAAAACAACCAATTGTTATGAATGAGAAAATAGAAATAGCAGAAATAATGACAGTAACGCTCTCTGTTGACCATAGAGCAGTTGATGGGGCACTCGGAGCAAAGTTTTTAAATGCCTTTAAGCATTATATAGAGAATCCTCTGGTGATGCTTATTGAAACTGCGGTAATCTATTAGCATTGTTATTACAAAATTAATACCTCTAAGTTTATACTTTTATTAGTTAATAGGTTTAGAGGTAAAAAAATGAATACTACAGTAGAAAAAAATAATCCAAAAATTTTTCCTCAAAATGAAGGAAAGATTAACTCAAAAGGCATGGTTGCCCCACCTGTTCCTCCGAAATCTTCCCAAGCTAAATTTGCTGGAATAAAAGCAATTTTTGAGCGAAATGTACCTCATTCTCAAGCAAATGATAGTAATAAAACAGTGAGTAGCAATCTTGGAAGAACATTTGGCCCAACAATGCAAAAACTCATGGAAGACAACATTCATAGCACTCCTAACAAACAACGCCGCAATTCAGGGGATAGCGCCGGACAGATAAAACCTGTCAAACCAAAAAGAAACTTCCTAGCTGAGTGTATGGCAAATTTTATATATAATTTTGTAGAGAAGAGCTTTTTGCAGTTATAGCCGAACTATGCAATGGTGCCTTAAGTGCCCGTGGGATAGCGTGGCTTTGGAGGAACGGTCAAACCACTGATGGGGCCTTTTGGGCTACCTCGATTAGAAGAATGTATAACTCAACCGTCCCAAGCTTAAGCACTTCTCAACTATGGATTATTATATAATGGAGATTAAAAAATGGCAAAGGTCAAAAGTAAATTAGAGATAACAAATCCTAATGCAGCAGGAATCGATGTTGGCTCGGCTGTACATTATGTATGTGTACCCGAAGGAAGCGATGAACAACGTATACAAAAATTTAGCTGCTTTACGGAAGATCTCTATAACATAGCAAAATGGTTGAAAAAATGTAAAGTTAATACAGTAGCCATGGAGTCAACAGGAGTGTACTGGATTCCTTTGTTTCAAGTACTTGAATCACACGGATTTGAAGTAAAACTGGTAAACGCAAAACATGTTAAAAATGTACCTGGGAGAAAATCAGATGTGCAAGATTGTCAATGGATTCAACAACTACACAGTTACGGGTTACTCCAAGGGTCATTTAGGCCAGATGATCGAATGTGTGTATTGCGTAGTTATGTTCGGCAACGTAAAAATTTAATTGAAAATGCTTCTACACATACTTTGCGTATGCAAAAAGCGCTAACACAAATGAATATTCAACTACATAGAGTTATAAGCGATACAACTGGTGTAACTGGAATGCAAATTATTAAAGCAATAATAGATGGTGAGAGTAATCCTGAAAAATTGGCTGAACTAAGAGATGGACGAATAAAAAGTGATAAATCTGTTATTGCAAAAGCATTAGCAGGAAACTATAGGAAAGAACACCTATTTACATTAAAGCAAGAATTTGAGCTATATAATATTTATCAGGAAAAAGTAGCAGAATGTGACAGGAGCATTGAAGAATATTATAAAACATTTGAGACAAAGTCTGATGAGAGTAAAAAGTTAGGTGAAGAGAAAAATAAGTATAGAAAAAGTAAACCAAACTTTGCTTTGCATGAAGAATTATATCGAGTAACTGGCATAGATTTTACCAAAATTCCTGGATTGGATATACTAACTGTACAAACTATCATTTCGGAAGTTGGTGTGAACTATAATAA
>NZ_JAPQLM010000092.1:0-11172 GCF_028981765.1 Wolbachia endosymbiont of Drosophila seguyi | reverse complement strand
ATCTTTAGCTCTTTAATCGTTACGATACTTATGAAGCTTCACTTACGTTCACCATACCACTAAGCCTAGCTCTCCAACCACATGATGCTTGTAGTTTATGCTCCTTTCACGATTGAGCATCTTCTTTTTCAAGAGGAGGTTCATTGTCCGCATCGCTTGGCACCAACCGGTTACCCGATTCGCACTGATGCATAGACTCAGATGGCAAAACATCTGGTTTAATAAGTTTTAGAACTCTTTTAGTTTCTTTCTGAAGGAATTCCTCTCCTTTTAAACAATATGACCGAAGACTTTCAGGTCGCACCATTTCAATAATTAGCTGGGTTCCAGCAGAATCAGTACAGAAAACATCAACAATACTTTGTTTTTTAGAGGCAATCTCAGCATCCATGATAGTGCTGAGAAATTCTATTTCTTCTATTTCATCTTTGCCAGCGAAGCCCAATATATCATTGAGAAAGTGAATGAGAATATCTTTATTTTTCTCAGTGCCAAATATTCTCTTGAACGCGAAATTGTTTTTTGGATCGAGAAATTTCGAAAAGGCCATAATTAAATACAATTAGGAGACGAATAATTATACACTATTTTTCGCAAATGTTCAACCTCTGATTACTCCTTATTCTTTGCCCTTCCTGCACGCTTACGTTCATTTGGATCAAGGAATTTCTTGCGTAAACGTATAGATTTTGGAGTTACTTCCACCAATTCATCATCATCTATATACGCTATCATATCCTCCAGTGTCATTATCTTTGGTGGAGTGAGCTTTATAGCTTCATCACTACCTGAAGCTCTTACGTTTGTTAATTGCTTACCCTTTAACACATTTATCTCCAAATCATTGTCACGGCTATGCTGGCCGACAACCATGCCACAATATACCTTATCCTGTGGCTTAATAAACATAATTCCCCTGTCTTGCAAATTGAAAATTGCATATGCCACAGCCTCACCCTTATCTGTAGAAATTAAAACTCCATTGCGCCTTCCAGAAATTGGACCTCTATGTGGAGCATAACTGTGAAATAAACGGTTAATTATGCCTGTGCCACGAGAATCAGTTAAAAACTCTCCTTGATAACCGATTAATCCTCTTGATGGCACTAAAAACGTTAATCTTGTCCTGCCATTACCAGAAGGTCTCATGTCAGTTACTTCACCTTTACGGAAGCTGAGTTTTTCCATGATGATTCCACTATATTCATCATCTACATCAATTACTACTTCCTCTATAGGTTCAAGTTTTTTACCGCCTTCTTCTTTAAATAACACGCGAGGGCGTGATACCGAAAGCTCAAAACCTTCTCTCCTCATATTTTCAATTAACACTCCAAGCTGTAACTCACCACGCCCACCTACTTCAAATGCTTCACCGCTTGGTGCCAAAGTCACAGTAATTGCAACATTTGTTTCTGCTTCCGCATATAAACGATCCTTTATAGCAGTTGAAGTAAGCTTTGTACCTTCTTGCCCAGCAAAAGGTGAATCATTAACGCTCAGAGTAATCGCCATTGTTGGCGGATCAACTGGAGTTGAGCTTACTGCAGTTGTAACTTCTGGTGCTGCTATAGTATCTGAAACCGAAGCTTCCTCAAGTCCTGCAATTGCAATTATGTCTCCCGCCACAGCTTGTTCTACTGGAATGCGTTTCAAGCCAGAAAATGAGAGCAACTTAGTTAATCTTCCTCGTTCAATTACTTTGCCATCGAGGTCAAGCACCTTAAGATCTGAATTGACTTTTGCAATGCCCTGATAAACCTTTCCTGTCAATATTCTGCCAAGAAACTTATCAGACTCAAGTAGAGTGACCAACATAGCAAAAGGTGCATTTTGATTATAAACAGAAGGTTTTATATAATCTATAACCGTTGAAAATAATGGGCTTAAATCTTTTCTTTCATCAGAAAGCTCCTTAGCACACCAGCCATTTCTACCTGAAGCATACAACACTGGAAAATCTAGCTGCTCGTTGGTTGCATCAAGGTTAAAAAATAACTCATATATTTCATTTAATACTTCATCAATTCTGCTATCTGGTCGGTCAACCTTATTGATTATCACAATTGGCTTCAAATTTGCTTTTAGTGCTTTTGAGAGCACAAATTTTGTTTGTGGCATGGGACCTTCTGCAGCGTCAACCAGCAGCAACACACCATCTGCCATGCACAATACCCTTTCCACTTCCCCACCAAAGTCCGCGTGCCCTGGCGTGTCAATAATATTGATCTTTTCATCGCCCCACATTATTGATGTACATTTTGCAAGTATTGTAATTCCGCGTTCACGCTCTTGATCACCACTATCCATCACTCGTTCTTGAACTTCTTGATTCTCGCGGAATGTGCCACTTTGTTTTAACATGTTATCAAGTAAAGTAGTTTTACCGTGGTCAACGTGTGCGATTATTGCTATATTTCGGATCGATTTAAATTCGTTCATTTTCTATCATTTCAAAATTAATTTAGTAATAAGTATACATAAAATACACTTGGAGTAAATAACTAAAGCTGTGTATAAATGCTGTGTTTCCAAGATATTATAGGATTACTTTGTTAAATATTCCCTACTCCCAGGTTTTGTTATGGGTAGTTGTTTTAATTCACTTGGAAGTTCTTCCTCGCTGTAGTTTTTGATGTTCAGTTCAATCAAAGATATGACAGGAAAAGGCAGTTTCGTTTCACTATTTCTCTTTATCAAAGAAGCTTCAGCAACAACTTTACCTCCTTCCCCTTCTGCACATTCCACTGCTTCAAGTGAAGATTTACCTGTGGTTATTACATCTTCAATGAGCAATATTTTCTCACCCTTTTTGATCTTAAATCCACGGCGTAATTCAAACTTACCATTAACGCGCTCGCAAAACATTGTCTTTATTCCAAGCTGCCTGCCAATCTCATAACCCACAATTATTCCACCAATTGCAGGAGATAATATTAAATCTATGGAGCTATTTAATTCTTTTTTTATTTTATCTGCTAATAATGCGCAAACTTTCATGGCTCTGCTTGGATTTTCAAAAATCTTCGCACACTGTATGTATGTGTCACTATGCAGCCCGGATGATAAAACAAAATGCCCATGCAAAATTGCTTCTGCTTCTTTAAATTCTTTTATTATTAGGTTATTTTCGTCTAATATCATTTTTTAAGTTTCACTATTACATTCTTTATTAATTATCTGAGTGATACAAACATCAGACCACACATTTATTGCAGTTTCAAACATATCGATGATTGTATAAATAGGCAAAATCAGTCCCATAATATGCAGAGGAACATTCATCGACATGAGATAACTGGTTGCCATAAAATAGCACCCCATCGGCACTCCAGCGTTACCAATTGCAGCCCCTGTAGCTAAAAAAATCCATATCAACATTTCGCTTAAGGAAAATACGTATCCGTTCATTTCTGCAACAAACATTACAGTGATTAGTATAAATGCAGCACATGCATTCATGTTAATTGTTGTGCATATTGGTAAAATAAAAGACGATAATTTCTTTGGCACCTTTAGCTTGTTCTGCACACATTCTATAGTTGTTGGCAATGTTGCACTGGATGATTTAGAAAAAAACGCAAGTGTGAGTGCTAGCATAACCCCTTTCAGCGTTTGAATTGGTGATATGCCTTTATACCACATAAATAGCGGTAAAATCAGAAATGCCTGCACAAAATTTGCAGACATTATGCAAACAAAATACCATAAAAGATTGTAGAACTCACTACCGCCTTTTAATTCATGCAAAAAACATGTAATAAAAGACCAAACAGCAAGCGGAATAAATTTTAATAACCCTTGAGCAATTTTAAGTAGCGTATCAAAAAGTGCAGAGAATACTTGATATAATATATCCTGCTTTTCTTTTGAAAGTGAAACAATAGCTCCACCCATCAAAAAAGCGATTAATATGCTACCAATCATATTATTTTCAAGAAAAACTTGCACAAAATTAGAAGGAATGAGTGATTTTAAATATGAAAAATAACTGTGGTTATTGCTGTTAATACTCCCTATTGTATTACTTATGAAATTTTTTCTTGCTGGATCTATTAACAAATAAAACGATAATGCAACAAACGCAGCTATAATAGTTGTAAGCAGAGTATAAAATAGTGTTTTCTTAACTAAGACTTTGATTTCAATTGAGTCTTTGAGCCCGGAAATTGTGGAAACTATGGATAAAAAAACCAGAGGTAAGCTTATTAATTTGAGCAAGCTGATAAAGATATCACTAAATAGCTTTGCTATTTCAAATATGATTTCATTGTTTAGGTAGTAAGCAACTATTGCAAGCAGTATAGAAAAAAGTATTGCAAACTTGTGCATTGAAAATAAAACTTCAAAGTAACATTATACAATAATTTTGCTGTTTTGGAATCAGATTGATAGACGAAATAACTTTACAGATTAGGGAAAGATAAGAGGATGTGTTTATTCGGAGACAGTGTAAGATTTCTTAATTTAAATTTAGGTGCACTTAGCCCATTCTGGTGATAACAAATTGGAATAGATAAGATATGATAACTAACTCTTCTGCGAGTATATAGTTTTGCCGGACACAACAGTACGTACTACGTGTCCTTTTACTTTGCGACCATCGAAAGGAGAATTCTTTGATTTACTAGCAAAGTTGTCAGTTTTAATTTCCCATTCATGATTGAGGTCAACTAAAATTAAGTCTGCAGCAAGGTTTTTTTGTATACGACCACGTGGTATGTGTATTATATCTGCAGGCTTATATGTCAATTTTGCAAGCACATCAAGTAGACCCATTTGCCCACTGTGATAGAGTTCAAGTGAAAGGGGCAGCATTGTTTCAAGACCAACAATACCAAATGCAGCATTTTCAAGTGGTAGATCTTTAGAACTACGATCATGCGGAGCGTGATCAGTTGCAATGCAATCAATCACACCTGTCTTTAAACCTTCAACCATAGCTAAACGATCTTCTTCAGTGCGAAGCGGCGGATTCATTTTTGCAATTGCTCCATGTTGTTTTACTATATCTTCAGTCAAAGTGAAGTGATGAGGGGTTACTTCGCACGTAACATTTAATCCCAAATCTTTTGCACGTTTAATAGCATCAAGTGAATCTTTTGAAGAGACATGTAGAATATGGTAGTGCACATTTTCCATATCCTTCATTAGCAGTATATCACGATTTACCATAACCGATTCTGACGCACTCAAGATCCCCTTTACTCCCAATTCTTCAGAAATTTTACCTTCGTTGATTGCGCCACCAGCAGATAAATTTAAATCTTCTGCATGTTGAGCAATAGGAACATTCAGCATACTTGAATAAAGCAGCGCCTGTCTCATAATCATTGGGTTCATAACTGGCATGCCATCATCGGTGAACCCAACCGCACCTGCTTCCTTTAAAAGTGCCATTTCAGTCAGGTGTTCTTCCGAAGTGGTGATTTTAGCGTAAAATTCAACGTTTACATGTGAAGTTTCAAGTGCTCTATATTTCAAATATTTAGCCAAAATAACGCTATCAATTGCTGGAACAGTGTTTGGCTGACAAACTACAGTTGTAACTCCCCCCGCAGCTGCAGATTTGCTGCCTGTATATATAGTTTCTTTATGTTCCTGGCCTGGTTCACGAAAATGTACGTGAATGTCAATAAGGCCTGGCATTAGAACAAGCCCTTTACAGTCTATTGTTTCATCAACTCCACTTGTTGAAAATAATGATTCACCAAAGTCAACAATTTTATCCCCTTCAGTCAATAATGAACCTTTTATATCAAGTTTAGTTTCCGGGTCGATAATACGAGCATTAGTATACGCAATTTTATAGCCTTCCTTTTGCCCTGTTTGCAACAAATCCCAAGTTTGAGTCATTATATTTGAGTATCGATTATAAAATAAATCTAAAGTTTTTTTAATAAAACACAACCAAATTAAAACACAGACTAAGAGCTGTCTTGAATTAAAGTGCTTTCATTACCCTAAAGATTTGGTTCTTATAACCTAGTTAGCTCAGTTTTAACGTTAATGTGTGAAGCTCTGAGTTCTGTTGAAGGATTTTCCAGCTGAATATCTAGCTCATTCTGTATGTTCGATAAACAAATTAAAGCTGAATCAAAAATTTCATCACACTGCTTTGCTTCATGTATATCATCAATTATTTCCTCGAATTCTTCCACATCATCCATTTCTTGCGGCGCACTTTTTAATATCGCTTTTATTTGGTTTAAGTTTTGACGAATTTTCTCCTGATATCCAACAATTCTCTCTTGATATATATCAATCATTTTTTGACATGCGTTGCCTCTAAATGGATGTTCTTTTTTCTCTTTTATGTAAGAACTTTGAAAGTCTTTACAGTTAAGGATTGCTTCTCTATGTTTTTTTATGTCATTAATTGCGCTGATTATCGACTTATCTATTTTCTTTAAATTTTCTTCCCGTTCTTCTCTTTTAATTATACTTTTGGATTCATTTTTTATCTGGTTCATTTTGTCATACAGGTTTCTGCATCCTTTGTAAGATGCCATTGGTTGTAACATTCCTTCTTTTACACCTTTATTGTAAAAATTCTTCAACTCATCACTTGATAGTATTGTTATAGCATCTTCCCTTTTACCTTGTGATTTGGGATACTTTTTATTCAATAAACTAACATGATTTAACAAGAAATCTCTAACTAGCCCTTCTTTTTTTACTTCGGATAATCTTTCTAGTGTTTCTATATATTTCAGAGTTTCCGCAAAGAGCTGTCCACCAGAGGGAGCAAATCCTTGAAGTGATTTACTCTGTGCTTTACAAAAATCGGTTTGTAAAAAATCTTCAGCTTGTTTTTTTATTACTGAAAGTTCATTAAAGGCTTTTTCTGGATTGATTTTTCTCAAAATACTAATAGCTTTTCTAATCGCTTTTTCTCTCTTTTTATTATCTTGCTTTTCATTTAATATGAGATGTTCAGTTTTGGTAAAAGCATTACCTTGATCACTCTTTGCAATGTTACAAACGATGTTTTTTACAACTTCTTCGGTTGCTGCATAATCTATTTCTTTTGCAAAGCAGTCAACAAATGATTGCCAAACTTTTTTATTAACAAGTTTACTTGTCTTATTTTCAAAATCTTCTATATCTTTGAATCCTAAAATAGTATAGAGATTTTTTTCGATTATTGGTTCGGCATGTTGTTTTGCCACTTTACCTTTTATATTGAATGGAAATTTACTAATCTTAGTTGTACCCACAATATTACCTCAATATTAACGCTATCTATAAAAGTATAAAGATTTAATATTTAATTTTTAATTAATACTAGCACAGCTAACTACGGGAGCATTATGCTAGCATCAATTAACACTTTCACTTCTAACTTGTCATCAGTAATATTGTTTATATAAAAACTATAATTTTTTATGCCTGAACTTGGGAATATATTGCTATTGCTAGCCTGCTTATTGTCTTTGACATATTTGTTTTTACCGCTTAGTTCTTGTCGGTTTATTACCACTGCCATATTTTTTTGTGTATCAGCGTCAATGGCTATTTTGATCTACTGCCACATTACAAATGATTTTTCACTTGAAAACGTATACTACCACTCACACACAACAAAACCTTTGATCTACAAGATTTGTGGTGTTTGGGGAAACAAAGAAGGGTCCATGTTGCTTTGGACCTTAGTGCTTGTCATGTATTTATTACTAATGGATATTTATATACCTTCTGTCATCCCAGTTTCCCCCTCTGTCATCCCAGTCTCTTCTTCTGTCATCCCAGTGCCCAGACACTGGGATCCAGACAATTTAATTGCAAATGAGTACATCAAATGGCAGTGTAATAAAAACTGGATTCCAGTGTCAAGCACTGGAATGACACCAGAACGAACTAATGGTAGTAAATTAAAAAAAATATCTCTTATCACTCATGGGCTGATTTGCTTTTGTTTTTTGCTGTTCACTTTAATTGAATCCAGCCCCTTCACTAAAATGCCAGGCATTGAAACAGATGGATTGGGTTTTAATCCGATATTGCAGGATATAGGCCTTGCTATTCATCCACCGATATTATATTTGGGGTACCTTGGATTTAGCGTTCCTTTTTCGCTCTCTATAGCTGGATTAATTTTAAATACTGAAGGAAATGTTTGGGCTAAAATTGTCAGGCCTTGGGTACTTATTTCTTGGTCGCTGCTCACTTTGGGCATCAGCTTGGGTAGCTGGTGGGCATATCGCGAACTTGGGTGGGGTGGATTTTGGTTTTGGGATCCAGTGGAAAACGTTTCTTTGATGCCGTGGCTAATTGCAGTAGCACTGACACATTTGTTGCTCGTGGTACGGAATTTCAATGTTTTAAGGAACTTTGCTATTTTACTTACGCTTACAACTTTTATATTGAGTGTGACTGGAACATTTCTAGTCCGCTCAGGAATACTTACCTCAGTGCACACGTTTGCAGATGACCCAAGATATGGACTATATATATTAGCTCTACTTGGTGTAATTACAGTCAGTAGCTTAGTAATATTTGTAGTATTTACGAGAAAAAATCACACGCCTGCGATGTCATTCCAATGCTTGACACTGGAATCCAGAAAGAAACTTGCTACTCAAGTGACAGAGGGTAGAAGATTCTTTTCACGCTTTACGATGATACTGATGAACAATTTATTATTCATCACTGCCTTTTTCATCGTGTTCGTTGGCACTTTATACCCTACAGTGCTTGAGTATTTAACCGGTGAATTAATTTCAGTTGGAGCACCATATTACAATTCTTTATTTAACTCTATTGCACTAGCTATTCTAGTGCTCACCATGATCGGGCAATACTGCAGTTGGCAGGGAAATAGTCTATTGCCAATATTCCGTGAATATAGATTTTCATTCTGCAGTGCTGCAGCTATTTTGCCGTTTATCTTTCACATGGAGCTAATAATTGTGCTATCAATTACTATCTCCATAGCATTATTAATCTTTGTTTTAGAAGCATACAGTAAAAGAATTCGTTTATTTAAGGTAGCATTTGGTGAATCAATTTTATTAGCAAGAAGAGTTTCTAAGTCCTACTATGCAATGATGCTTGCTCATGCTGGAGTGGCAATTCTAGTGCTTGGTATAGCTTATTCAGTTGGTTGGCAGGAGAAAAAAGAAAATTACTTAAAAATAGGGGATAGCATAACAGTCAATAAATTTAAAGTTACTTTACGCAATATTGAGCTAATAAAAGAAAAAAATTTCCATGCAGTGAGGGGTACAATGGATATCAGGAATTTGCTGAATAATAAGATATTAGGTGAAGTAACTCCTGAATATAGATTTTACCTTGCGGAAGGTCAGAAAAATGTTGAAAGCAGTATCTACCACAATTTGCTTTCTGATATTTATGTTGTAATTGGAGAGATTGATAAGAGTAAGAGCAAAATCGCAGCCAAAGTGCACTATAAACCTGGAATGTCTATAATCTGGCTTGGATCCTTTCTTATCGCTTTTGGTTCGCTCCTTGCTGCTTTTCCTTTTAGTGGACGAGCAAGGATTGTCTAGCTGTCGTGGATTTATTAACAACGCTCCTAGGTCCAGAGTGCAACGTATGAGAAATTACCGAGCTATAGATACTGATTTGCAAAGGTTAGAACCAAAGAAAGTTATATTTTTTTATTGACAGACCTATATATTACGATATTCACTAAGGGATTAGTGAGTAATGGTTATACAATATGAATGGTGGGGTATCAGGGAAGGAAAAAGTTATACGCACTCCTTTCGATTTTAAGGAGCCTTACAGCGATTGGCGTCAAATTTTTAAACGTCCTAATCAACAGTATAACCCTTCCAACTATGATTCGTCGAGCGAAATAAATGAACACGATATAGAAACTCAAAAGATTGAAGAAGGTGATGGCCATGATTCAGGTATTAGTTCCGATGATGAGGATGACCGGACAACTTATACAGCAGTACAATTAACTAATGATTCTCTTGATAGCGCCGGACAGATAAAACCTGTCAAACCAAAAAGAAACTTCCTAGCTGAGTGTATGGCAAATTTTATATATAATTTTGTAGAGAAGAGCTTTTTGCAGTTATAGCCGAACTATGCAATGGTGCCTTAAGTGCCCGTGGGATAGCGTGGCTTTGGAGGAACGGTCAAACCACTGATGGGGCCTTTTGGGCTACCTCGATTAGAAGAATGTATAACTCAACCGTCCCAAGCTTAAGCACTTCTCAACTATGGATTATTATATAATGGAGATTAAAAAATGGCAAAGGTCAAAAGTAAATTAGAGATAACAAATCCTAATGCAGCAGGAATCGATGTTGGCTCGGCTGTACATTATGTATGTGTACCCGAAGGAAGCGATGAACAACGTATACAAAAATTTAGCTGCTTTACGGAAGATCTCTATAACATAGCAAAATGGTTGAAAAAATGTAAAGTTAATACAGTAGCCATGGAGTCAACAGGAGTGTACTGGATTCCTTTGTTTCAAGTACTTGAATCACACGGATTTGAAGTAAAACTGGTAAACGCAAAACATGTTAAAAATGTACCTGGGAGAAAATCAGATGTGCAAGATTGTCAATGGATTCAACAACTACACAGTTACGGGTTACTCCAAGGGTCATTTAGGCCAGATGATCGAATGTGTGTATTGCGTAGTTATGTTCGGCAACGTAAAAATTTAATTGAAAATGCTTCTACACATACTTTGCGTATGCAAAAAGCGCTAACACAAATGAATATTCAACTACATAGAGTTATAAGCGATACAACTGGTGTAACTGGAATGCAAATTATTAAAGCAATAATAGATGGTGAGAGTAATCCTGAAAAATTGGCTGAACTAAGAGATGGACGAATAAAAAGTGATAAATCTGTTATTGCAAAAGCATTAGCAGGAAACTATAGGAAAGAACACCTATTTACATTAAAGCAAGAATTTGAGCTATATAATATTTATCAGGAAAAAGTAGCAGAATGTGACAGGAGCATTGAAGAATATTATAAAACATTTGAGACAAAGTCTGATGAGAGTAAAAAGTTAGGTGAAGAGAAAAATAAGTATAGAAAAAGTAAACCAAACTTTGCTTTGCATGAAGAATTATATCGAGTAACTGGCATAGATTTTACCAAAATTCCTGGATTGGATATACTAACTGTACAAACTATCATTTCGGAAGTTGGTGTGAACTATAATAA
>NZ_JAPQLM010000091.1:0-1410 GCF_028981765.1 Wolbachia endosymbiont of Drosophila seguyi | reverse complement strand
AACAAGGGTTTAAAGTACAGCCAAGAAGATGGGTTGTAGAAAGGACTTTTGCTTGGGTTAATAGGAATAGAAGGCTATCGAAGGAGTATGATTTACTCACAACATCCACTGAGAATTTCATATACCTAGCTATGAGTAGGGTTATGTTAAAGAGGGAATATGCTTGAATTTACTAGTTTCCGGACAACCTCTTATTATAGTTCACACCAACTTCCGAAATGATAGTTTGTACAGTTAGTATATCCAATCCAGGAATTTTGGTAAAATCTATGCCAGTTACTCGATATAATTCTTCATGCAAAGCAAAGTTTGGTTTACTTTTTCTATACTTATTTTTCTCTTCACCTAACTTTTTACTCTCATCAGACTTTGTCTCAAATGTTTTATAATATTCTTCAATGCTCCTGTCACATTCTGCTACTTTTTCCTGATAAATATTATATAGCTCAAATTCTTGCTTTAATGTAAATAGGTGTTCTTTCCTATAGTTTCCTGCTAATGCTTTTGCAATAACAGATTTATCACTTTTTATTCGTCCATCTCTTAGTTCAGCCAATTTTTCAGGATTACTCTCACCATCTATTATTGCTTTAATAATTTGCATTCCAGTTACACCAGTTGTATCGCTTATAACTCTATGTAGTTGAATATTCATTTGTGTTAGCGCTTTTTGCATACGCAAAGTATGTGTAGAAGCATTTTCAATTAAATTTTTACGTTGCCGAACATAACTACGCAATACACACATTCGATCATCTGGCCTAAATGACCCTTGGAGTAACCCGTAACTGTGTAGTTGTTGAATCCATTGACAATCTTGCACATCTGATTTTCTCCCAGGTACATTTTTAACATGTTTTGCGTTTACCAGTTTTACTTCAAATCCGTGTGATTCAAGTACTTGAAACAAAGGAATCCAGTACACTCCTGTTGACTCCATGGCTACTGTATTAACTTTACATTTTTTCAACCATTTTGCTATGTTATAGAGATCTTCCGTAAAGCAGCTAAATTTTTGTATACGTTGTTCATCGCTTCCTTCGGGTACACATACATAATGTACAGCCGAGCCAACATCGATTCCTGCTGCATTAGGATTTGTTATCTCTAATTTACTTTTGACCTTTGCCATTTTTTAATCTCCATTATATAATAATCCATAGTTGAGAAGTGCTTAAGCTTGGGACGGTTGAGTTATACATTCTTCTAATCGAGGTAGCCCAAAAGGCCCCATCAGTGGTTTGACCGTTCCTCCAAAGCCACGCTATCCCACGGGCACTTAAGGCACCATTGCATAGTTCGGCTATAACTGCAAAAAGCTCTTCTCTACAAAATTATATATAAAATTTGCCATACACTCAGCTAGGAAGTTTCTTTTTGGTTTGACAGGTTTTATCTGTCCGGCGCTAT
>NZ_JAPQLM010000090.1:0-3372 GCF_028981765.1 Wolbachia endosymbiont of Drosophila seguyi | reverse complement strand
GCATGAAAATTTCCTTTATGCCCAACCTGATCGCCAACATTCCTTTCGCTTTTTGGCTTGTCCTTTTTTGTTTTGTACAATTCTTTAGAGCTCGGTAGAGATGAATTTTTCGAGTTTAAACCAAGCCTTTCCTTTAATTCAGCGTTCTCTATCTTTAAAGCTTTATTTTCTGCTTTTAAGTTTTCTATCTCTGCTTTCAGTTTTTCTATTTTTTGCTGTAAATTTTTGCAAAGTTCTCAAAGGTTTACCACATTACCTCACTTTTGCTCTATGATTATCTTTTTAGATCACTTTGTCTACCTTATTCTACCACTCCGCTGAACGGATACCTTGGGTTAGCTATAGCTAACACCACAATTGTACTAACATTGTGATTTGAGAACAACCTTCACCAGAAAGGGTGTCATTCCAGTGTTAAGCACTGGAATGACGAGAGGTAACGCAAGAAGTTTACTCTTAATAAAAACCTGATGATGAATCATTATTACCAAATTTCGGCCTATTTCTGTTGCTGAAACCAGAACGAGGACGAGGAGGCCTCTTATGGTGACTTCCTCCAGGTTTTCTACTAAATGAATTATTGTAATAATTATCCCTGTCATTTGGACCATCTTTCCTTTCCTCGTTGTAAAGCTCACCTTCAAAAAACTCTCCCGTCTCTTGATCAACCCGACGTCTTGACAACTTTGGACACCCACCTTTTTCGAAGTCAATTACTAGTGCTTTGAAAGTATCATCTTGTTTAAGTACGCTCTCTATAGAATCTATATGTTCATTAGCTACTTCACTTATGTGCATTTTTCCTTTTCTGCCACTAAGAAATTCAAGCTCTACAATAGACTTCTCTATTCTTACAACCTTGACATCAACTATAGAACCTTGTTCTAGTTCTGTTATTGAATCAATCATCATACTCTTTGCAATTTCAGCTTCAGTGCCACTCGTAGCAAAAACAGAAACTTTACCATCATCTCCTATTTCAATTTTTGCATTACTTCTTTCACACACACTGCGTATATTTTTCCCCTTAGAACCTATAGCAGCAGAAATTTTGTCTTTATCTATGTAAAATGATAACATCCTTGGTGCATGGTCTTTGACATCATCACTGTGTTCTGAAATCACTGCATTCATTTTTTCTAAAATATGTAATCTTCCAGCTTTTGCCTGTTCTAAAGATTTTTCAACAATTTCAAAGCTTATACCAGAAATTTTCATGTCCATTTGTAGCGCCGTAACCCCTTCACTAGTTCCTGCTACTTTAAAGTCCATATCACCAAGATAATCTTCATCACCAAGTATATCGGAAAGTATTACATACTCGTCTTTATCTTTGATGAGACCCATAGCAATTCCAGCAACAGGGGCCTTTATTGGCACACCCGTATCCATTAAAGCAAGAGAAGTCCCACAAACTGTTGCCATAGAAGAAGAACCATCAGACTCCAAAATTTCGGACACTACTCTTATTGTATAAGGAAATTCAGACTTATCGGGTAAAACAGGATGAATTGCTTTCCAAGCAAGTTTGCCATGACCGATTTCTCTTCTTCCTGGTGCACGCGCAGCAGAAGTTTCTCCAACAGCAAATGAGGGAAAGTTATAATGCAACATGAAATGCTCACGTCTATCCCCTTCAATATCATCCACAATTTGCTCATCTTGAGTGGTGCCAAGAGCAGTAACAACCAGTGCCTGAGTATTGCCTCTTGCAAATAGTGCAGAACCGTGAGTTTTGGACAGAATATCAACTTCAACTTCTATCTGACGTATCTCATCATGCTTACGACCGTCTATCCTTACACTTTTCTTCCTAATTATTTCACGTACTAAAGATCTTTCAAAGTTTTTTACTGCATACGTAATTAACTTTTCGTCTTTTCCAGTTTCTTTAAGAGTATTCAATATATTCTCTCTGATCGCTTCTAGAGCTTGAACTCGCTCTTGTTTTACTGTTTGCGAATATGCTTTTTCAAAATCTTTACCGTATTTTTCGAGCTCTTGTGTTATATCTGATGCATCAATAGGGGCAAAGCTCTCAGGTTTATTGCCAATTGTATCAGCAAACTCTTTTATGAGCTTAATGACAGGCTTAAGGTGTTCATGGCCAAATTTTATTGCATTAAAAACATTTTCTTCAGAGAGCTCTTTCACTTCTGATTCAACCATTAAAATTGAATTTTCATCACCAGACAAAAACAGATCCAAGCTGCTTGCTTTCATCTCTTGAACAGAAGGGTTGAGTATATAGTTATTATTTTCATCACAACCAACCATCACTCCAGCTATAGTAAAGTGAAAGGGAACACCAGAAATTGCAAGAGCTGCAACAGCACCAATCAATGCTGGCACTTCAGGAGGATTGACTGTATCATAAGTTAATAGATTGCACACCACACTAATTTCATCATGAAATCCTTCTGGGAATAGTGGTCTTATACTTCTATCTATTACTCTTGAGATTAAAGTTTCTCTATCAGATGGCTTGCCTTCTCTTTTAAAAAACCCGCCAGGGATCTTACCCATGGCATAGCTTTTTGCGATAAACTGCACATTTAAAGGTAGGAAATCAACGCTTTCTTCCTTCTTTTTACGTACAACAGTTACTAAAACAGAAGTATCACCGTAATTTACAACTACTGAACCATGAGCTTGGCGTGCTATTTTCCCTGTTTCTAAAGATAAGGCACGACCACCCCACTCTATAGATTTTTTTATAATTTTAAACATATTAAATTCCTCGATTATTTTCTAATGCCTAACTTCTCTATTAATTCCTGATAGGCTTCATTACCAAATTTACGCTTTATATAATTTAAGTGCTTGCGTCTTCTACCTATCAATATAAGTAAACCACGCTTAGAGTGATGGTCATGCTTGTGCACTTTAAAATGCTCAGTTAAGTTACTGATCCTCTCGGTCAAAATTGCACATTGTACAAAAGATGAGCCTGTATCATCTTCTTTAATTGCATATATATTTATCAAACTCTTTTTCTTTTCGGATGTTATCGACATCTAAACCTCATTTTAAATATTAAAAACACGAATAGGTTTCACACAACCATAAATAAAACTGCAGATTGCAATAGGTACACTACCCACCACCATGCAACAAATATCATGATTCTTTAAATTACGCAAGTTATTTAATACAACTTCCTGACCTTTTCTGATTTTCCCCGCATCTTCTAGGGAAATTTCAACTTTGAACATCGATTTTAAAGCCGATTCAATGGGGATGACGAAACTTTTTGTATTACTCCCTGTCACTCCATCATCTTCTGTCATCCCACCCCCCTCTGTCATCCAAGTAGCTGACACTGGGATGGCTTTGTTGCATCACACTTTATGAGATGGTGATTTATGGTAA
>NZ_JAPQLM010000089.1:0-8739 GCF_028981765.1 Wolbachia endosymbiont of Drosophila seguyi | reverse complement strand
ATAATTTCTGTCAATAATTAATTATGAAAAACAAAGTTGCAATTTGAATAGATAAGCTATAAGTAATATACGACCAGCAATAGCCATACAATAGACTTCTTGTATAACCCACACTAAGTAGAAAAAAGGTGTCATCCAAGTAGCTGACACTGCTCTCCTTTGTCATTCCAGTGCTTGGCACTGGAATGACACCGAAGGGGCTACTGCCGTCTTGGATGGAAACCAGTGTCAGAACTAGTTAACCATGGGGCTTCTTTTGCCTTTTTTTCCATTTGGTAAATTTCTTAAATATTTATGGCTAACATGAAGCTAAGTACGAACTTTGTTAAACATAACAAATGGTGACATTCCAGTGCTCCTTTTTTTGTCATCCCAGTGCTTGACACTGGGATCCAGTTTTCCATATAATCTCATCGAAAATGTTGTAACCACTTTCTGTGCTAGTTTGCTTGCTTACAAGCAAACTTTCCTGGATCCCAGTGTCTGGGCACTGGGATGACATCATAGGGACACTGGGATTACACCCTGACAATCGTCATCCAGCTACTTGTTAGCGGCTAAGAGATACCGCGAATGAATCGCGGTATGACGGTTCGTGGCGGCATGACGATAACCTCGTCTCACTGCCATTAAGTTAAGGAAAAAAGATAGATTTTATGGGATAATGATGTATACCAATAAGTTTAAAGGTAGTATGAGTAAAAAAGGCAGTAATAAAATTTATTCAAAATGAATTGGCAAGTCTAGAATTTATAGAATCCCATAAATCATCTTCAAAAGATTTTATGAGAAAGAGGAAGTTATCTTTTATTGACATATTTATCTTAATTTTAAGAAAAAGTGTAAAGTCGCTGCAAGTAATACTAAACGAATTTATTTTATATAGGAAAAAAGACTATACCGTTACTGCTAGTGCTTTTAGTCAAGCAAGAAAAAAATGAAACACAGTGCATTTTCAGAAATTAACGAAGGTGTGGTTTCCTTGTACTACCAAGACCAAAAATTTAAAACTTGTTTTGGCTTTAGAGTGTTAGCTCTTGATGCCTCCAAAATCATTTTGCCAACAAGCGTTGAAATAAAAAATGAATTTGGCTCAAGAAAAATACGTAACCAAAAACCAAAAGATTTAGGTGATTATGCAAGTGCAACCTTTGCGGTTTGTTAAGATGTGCTAAATAATGTTGCCATAAGGTCAGTGTTAGATAGAGGTAACACTCATGAAATTAACTTAGCAGATGGAATGCTTAAAGTTGTAAATACTAATGACTTACTGATTTGTATATTTATCTTATAAATTTCTTTCTAGCCTTACAAAAAGAAAAATTGCTTATGTCATTCGATGTCCCAGATCATCTTTTAATGAAGTGAATGCTATGTTTGAAGAAAAAAGCCCATCTAGTGTTGAGGTTACCATATGTGCTCAGCGTAAGATAAAACAAGAAAATAGTGGAATAACGCTTCAAAGTGGTACTGCCATCTGGTGAAATTGAAGTGTTAGCTACATCATTAATGGATGAACAAAAGTTTCAAACTGGAGGATTTAAGGAGTTATATTTTTTACGCTGGGGAGTTGAGACATTTTTTGCAAAACTCAAAGGAAGACTAAGTCTAGAAAATTTTACAGGAAAAAGTGTTGAGTCTGTTAAACAGGATTTTTGGTCAGCTATCTTTATTAGCAACCTAGAAAGTGTTATGACAGAAGATGTAGAAGAAGCGTTGAATATGGACTTAACCGATGATAAGCTTAAGAGGAGCATTAACAAATCTGTCTCATTTAACGCGATCAAAAACTTGGCTTTCGACATTTTTGCTACGGAATCAGATACTGACTGCATTATGGATCAATTATCAAAGCTATTTTTGATGAACACTTTGGCGGTAAGAAAGGGAAGGAAAGTTGATCGTCATAAGGTACCTTATCTTCGTGCGTTCAATTACCAAAAAAGGGTTAGAAAACACATATTTTGACTAGAGGTAGTATTCATATCTTCTGATAATAACTGGGTAGCTTATTGCCATAGCTCCTGTAAAATGACTTCTAAACAAACTATTTCTTAAGTAATTTACACTTCAGAGTTTATCTGCTTTAAAGTTTACTCTATTCTGTTTCAGTATTTGTCATAAATCCTTAATTATTTCTGACTTTTTAGTTCAGTTTTTAACCATTCTTTCCTTAACTTAATGGCAGTGAACCTCGTCATCCCGCTACTTGTTAGCGGGATCTCTTGTTAGCGGCTGAGATACCGCGAATGAATCGCGGTATGACGGTTCGCGGCGGTATGGACGTAGGAAAACCTTTCTTGGGTTAGCTATAGAGACTCTCATCTTTAGCGAGCTTCAAGGTAATTGGTTGCTATTTGCGAAAATATTCGCATAATTTAAGTAACATTACTTAATAAAAATTAACTATGGAGCTTAATAAGATTGCAGCATCGATTTTACTTTCTGGGCTAATCATTATGATAGTTAGTAATGTAGTTGATATGCTTTACAGTCCAGAAGAATATAAGATTGAACACCAAACGATAGTAGCTGCTGGCAGCAATGAGTTCCAGCAAAAAATCGAACAAGTGGCGCTTGATATTGGAGCGCTCATGCAGAATGCTAGCTTTGAGAAAGGTAAATCAGCAGCAAAAAAATGTATAGCCTGCCATAGTTTTGAGAAAGGTGGAATGAATAAAGTAGGACCAAACTTATGGAACATAGTTGGAAATAAAAAGGCCCATCTTGGTAACTCATTCAATTACTCAAAAGCAGTGCTTGAAAGAGGTGGAAAATGGGGGTATGAGGAGCTATTTGCCTTTTTAAAGAACCCAAAAGCCTATATAAAAGGTACACGTATGGCATTTGCAGGTATTTCCAATCCACAAGAAATTGCAGATCTAGTTAGTTATTTGCATCAATTGAGTGATAGCCCGGTTGCTTTGCCAAAGTAGTATGGATTATTGTAAATTGTTTGATGGAAATAATGGTCACATAGCATATCGAAAGCTACAAGGAAAGAAAGCTTCTGTAGTTTTTTTCGGTGGATTTGCATCCAATATGGATGGAACTAAAGCAACTGCTATTTACAAATTTTGCCAAGAAAATGACGTAGCACTTGTGCTATTTGATTATTTTGGTCACGGTCATTCAAGTGGTAATTTTATTGATTACACGATAAGTGATTGGCAAAAAAATTGTGCTAAAGTAATGAGTGAATTAACTAGCGATAAACAAATAATTATAGGTTCAAGTATGGGAGGATGGCTGATGTTGCTCACTGCCCTTCAATTTCCAGAAAAAATTGCAGCACTAATTGGTATATCGTCTGCTCCCGATTTTACTGAAGATTTGATATTCAAGCAATTGTCAGGCAAGCAAAAAGAAGAACTAGATTCTAAAGGTGTAATAGATTTTACTTCAGAGCATTGTACATACAAAATAACTAAAAATTTGATCGCAGATGGCAGAAAGAACCTTCTTTTAAACAAAAAGACAATAGATATAAACTGTCCTGTGCGCTTGCTGCATAGCATTAATGATAAAGATGTTCCTTATCAAACTTCATTGAATTTAGCTGAAAAAATTAAGTCAACCGATGTTGAAGTACACTTAATAAAATCAGCAGAGCACAGTATGTCTGACAATCATTCACTGGAAGTTTTATTTAAGACCATTAGAGAATTTTGTAACCAGACTGCATTCTGTGATTTTTAGCAAAACACGATTTTTCATTTGAGCTTTCTTCAACTTAAAATAAATACAGAAAATTGCTGCCTATAGCTAAACTGACTTAGATTTACCGACAATTTGAAAAACCGTCATCCCGCTACGTGTTAGCGGCTGAGATACCGCGGCGGTATGACGGTTCGCACCATCACACTTTGGAACCTTACAGATATTGAGCAAATCCAATAATATCCTTGATTTCTTTTATATTATGGGTTGCAATTTCTGCTGCTTTCTTTGTGCCTTTTTTTAATATTTCATGTAAATGGAATTGGTCTTTTAAAAGATCATTCATTTTCTCACGTATGGGTGATATAACACTGATAATTAAATCAGCTAACTCTTTTTTGAAGTGCTTCATGTCATGTTTGTTCACTTCTTCACATACTTTTTTCACATTTACATTACTAAGCACTGAATAAATGTTTATCAAATTGCTTATTTCTGGTCGGCACTCTAAAGTAGCAAAGCCTAGAATTGAATCTGTTTTTGCTTTTTCTATTTTTTTGACAATTAAGTCATCCGTATCATCAAGGTTAATGCACGAATGTTCTGAAGGATCAGATTTACTCATCTTGCTTGTACCATCTCTTAAGCTCATTATCCTTGATGTGCAATCCAAAGTTAAGATTTCAGGTACGATGAAATGATCCAGCTTATAATGATTGTTAAAAGCTGATGCAATATCACGTGCAAGCTCCAAATGCTGTTTTTGATCATCACCAACAGGAACGTATTTAGTTTGATACAACAATATATCTGCAGCCATAAGTACTGGATAACTATATAATCCAAGAGAGGCTTTTTGTTTATCGCTGCCAGCTTTATCTTTAAATTGAGTCATGCGATTAAGCCAACCAATTGGTGTATAGCACCCAAGCAGCCAGCCCAGTGCTGCATGACCACTAACTGTGGACTGATTAAAAATAATGGACTTTTCTGGATCTATTCCACATGCAATATAAGCTGCTGCTGTTTTGAAAATATTACTTTTTAATTCACTTGCGGGAAGCTTATTTGCTGTGATTGCATGTAGGTCGACAATACAAAAAAGAGATTTGTATTTATCCTGTAAGTCTATCCACTGTTTGATTGCACCAAGATAATTACCTAAATGTAGTACGCCACTTGGCTGGATACCTGAAAAGACAATACTTGTCATTATACATTTACCTCATGCTAATCGTTTCCACAATCAGCAGATTTCTTAGAAAGAATAACCATTGCAGGGCGGAGCAACCTATTTTTGATAGTATAACCAGTTTGTAGTACCTCTACAATGGTGCCAGGCTCTTTTTCATTGTCTTCTCTTTCCACAACAGCTTGGTGTAAATTACTATCAAAAAGCTCACCAAGTGGGTCTACTTCCTCTATTCCATGTTTTTTTAGATCATTTATAATTTTTTGATAAGCTACTTTAATCCCCTCATGAACAGGATCACCGTCTTTCAAAATTTCCATTACTCTTTTTAAATTGTCGCACGAGTCGATCATATCACGTGCAAGTTTTGTGACTGCGTAGTCACTTGCATCGCTAATTTGCTTTTGCATTATACGTTTGACGTTTTCATTATCTGCAACAGCACGGCGTAAATGATCTTCAAGCTGAACTGCACGTTCTTTTAATGTATTGAGATCTTCATTTAAATCATCAGTTTGCTTATGGTTATCACTTTGTTGGTCGTCACCTTTCTGCCTACTTACCATATCAGCAAACTTCTTCTTTTTCTCCTTACTGCTATCTGACATATCATTACCCTTAAGAATCTAATAAATATATAACAATTAATCTGAAAATATCAAGCGCCAGCTACATTCGTCTTTCTATGCTCGCATTTAAAAAGTTAATTAAAGTAGTTTTATAAAAAGAATCAGAAAAAGTACTAATATCATTTTGTGCCATATTAATGTAGTGTCTAGCTTTTTCCATAGAAAGCTGAATGGCATTATGGTGATTAATATAGTGTAATGCTTGGTCAAAATTGTGTCTAGCTGAAGAAAAGCATTTTTCCCAGAATTTTTGCTCTGCTGGACTGCCCTTTTCGTATGCTATAATAGCAGGTAAGGTGACTTTACCTTCGAAAAAGTCTTTTCCGACTTGCTTTCCAGAAGTGCCTTGATTAGCAGTATAATCGAGCATATCATCAACTATTTGAAATGCCATACCAAAATTAAAACCAAAATTCTTTAGCCTCTCTGTTTCGTCATTTGTTGCACCAGATACTGTTGATGCAGCTTCACAGCATGCAGAAAATAAAGATGCTGTCTTTTCTCCAATGATATCAAAATAATTTTCCCTGACTGTGTGGGGGGCAAAGCGTGCTGTCATCTGCTTTATTTCACCCTTCACAAGTAAATGCGATGCTTTAGATAAAATAGAGAGAATATTTAAATTTCCACACTCTATAAGCCATCTAAATGCTAGAGTCAACAATAGATCACCAACTAAAATGCTTGATTTATTTCCCCAAATCTTATTCGCTGTTTTAACTCCATGGCGTGCCTCACTTTCATCGAGCACATCATCATGAAGTAAAGTAGCATTGTGTATACACTCTACCGATGCAGCAACGTTGATCCTATTCTCCCCAGAATAGTTTAGCATTTTACATATAATAAAAACTAGTTTAGGCCTTATTTTTTTTCCACCTGACCTAACAAGATGAGATATAATATCAGTAGCAAGCTTAGCATCTTCATCATTGACATTTTTGAAGACAAAGTCATTCATAGCTGACAAATCAGAAGATACAATATCGTCTAATTTATCGCTGTTTGTTAAATCAGTATTTAGCATTTTAAGAGACTTATGCCTCTTGCCCTTGTGCTTTCTCGTTCTCTACTTTCTTCTTTTCTGTTTTCTTTGGTTCTGTTTCTAAAGTTACTATGCCTTTTTTGATAAACCACAGTACTCTTTCAGTTGCCTGCGCGCCTACACTTAGCCAATGTTTTAATCTATCAGCTTTCACCACAACACGATTTTTATTGTCTTTTGGTAACATTGGATCATATTGTCCTATTTTCTCAATAAAACGCCCATCTCTTGGTGCTCGTGAATCAGCTACAACTATCCTATAAAAAGGGCGTTTCTTTGCGCCAAACCTCGCCAACCTTATTTTAACTGCCATGTTAACCTTTATTCATATATTAGCCACAATTTTATACAATGAGCCGTTTTAAGTCAAATGAATTATACAGCTTTTGCACCTTATAATATAATTACCAATAATGTAGGGCAGTGCCGGGCGCACAGCTATACGAACATTCATTTTTGAAGGTAAATTGCACAGCAAATGGTGTCATTCCAGTGCTTGACACTGGAATCCAGCCTTTTTTTAATCATTAAAACGTTGTATTTTAACATAAAACGGCTACTTTTATGCTTACCAACTTAATAAAATTCCTGGATCCCAGTGTCTGGGCACTGGGATGACATCCTTTCTAGTGAAGATTGCTCTCAAATCGCAATGTTCGTACAGTTGTGTGTCTGGGCACTGGATGCGTTTGAAGCAGCTTATAAGATTTTTGATTATATATCATCAAGTATAGCGTGATTAACTTCGACTTTATACTTTGATTCCAGATAGCTAATTAGTTGCTCTTTTAGCGATATCATCACACGTTTTCCGGTGTCAAGCGTGTTTAATTTGCCATTTGATGAATGCATTTCTTTTAGAACACCTATTATAATTTCATTATTGTATTGAATAGGATCTGTCACTGAACCAGTTGTTTTCATATTGAAAATCTCTTCTACAAAAGAAAAGGGGTAGTTTTGTTGATCCACTTTATTGCGGGGCATCTGCTGACCTTTAACTAATTCCACACCTTGAATTTCTTCCAAATCTGTTTTTTCTCTTAGTTGAACTGCAACCTCTTGCCCGAATTTAAACATTCTTTCTTTTATAAACTCACTACGCCAAAGCTCTACCGCTAATGCCTTGCCTTCTTCAAAACTTTGCAATTTGGGTGGAAAGATATCGACGATTTTTACACTAACAACGGCGTCCCCAACGCCCTTAAAATAACCTTTCTGATCCTTTTCTCGCGAAAAAATGAAAGAAATCAAATCACCAGAATCTCCTACGTTATTACCGCTTTGATCTTTTCCACTCGCATCTACTGGACCAATAGTTTGTATAGGTAAATTATATTCACTCAATATTTCTTCAATTTCTGAACCATTGTATATCTTATAGTTCACTTGGTTTATGAAATCATTGACTCTTTCAAAAGACTTTTGGTTAGTTAGAACTGACTTTATGTCTTTTTTTAAATCAACTAAGTCTTCATCAGAGATTTGATGCGCACTTTCCACTTTTACTATGTGCCAACCAAAACTGCTTGCTAAAACTTCACTTACTTCACCTACTTTAAGAGCAAATACCTTCTCTCTCACGTCTTCTGGTAAAAAATCCTTAGTTATATTATTTACTCTAGTTTCCTCAAGTTTTGCTTTGCCAAACTCTTCTACTATCTGTTCAAAGCTTGTTTTACCCTCCTCAAATGCTCTTCTTGCTGTCTCAGCTTCTTCTTTGGTAGAAAATATTGCATTGAATATATCTCTTTGATTTTTAAGTTCTTGTTGTTCTATTATACCATCAACTTCTTCATCTGAGATCTTGATTTGATCTTCAAAATACTTTTGGCCTAGGGAAATATATTGCGCAGTTCGATACTCAGGATAATAAAAATGGGATTTATTTCTTTCGTACAAATCAAGTAAGGCTTGATCATCTGGTTCAGGAATGTTTGTAACTGCATCTTCAGTTATTTTAACAATATCAACTACTCTAGTTTGGTAGCGACTTTTGTATATCTGCTCATCAATTTTCTCGCCAAAAGTTACTGGATAATTATCTTTAAATAATGAAGTCATGAACATCATTGCAGGCAGGACTTTCTCTAGCTTTGCTATATACTCTTTCTCTGTCATATGCAGGTCATTTAGCGTTTCATAGAATTTATTTTTGTCAAATTCACCTTTATCATTTTGAAAGTATTTGGTGTTTTTAATATGGTTTTTTA
>NZ_JAPQLM010000088.1:0-12746 GCF_028981765.1 Wolbachia endosymbiont of Drosophila seguyi | reverse complement strand
TTTTTGAAACGACTACAGGAGCGCCAAAAAACACAGCAGTAAATGCACCGAGTGCAAAAAGCGCTGGCCATGGCATTCTGCCAAATATCGCAAGCAAAGCTGCACCTATTATCACTATTGTGATCATCGGCCCACCTATGCCGTGAGTATAGCCTATTATCTTGCATATCACTGATGATGTTATATCACTTTCATCAACAAAAACGGTGTTGGTGGTGCCACCACTAGTATTAGCATTTGCATCAAACGCAAAGGAGAGAATTAACGCCACAAGTAGAAGAAAATTTTTCATTACGCCTCCTATAATTTCTGTTTCATGTTTGATTATCTATCGCTTTGATTAAATTTAAGTAAATGGTGAGGGTTCTAGTAAATTTGTCATCCTATCAGTTTATAAAAATTCCCGGATCTCAGTGTTATTCACTTGGACAACATTTATACAATTGTGGAATAATGGTGCTCCTTTAAGGAGCACCATTTAGCTAATGTTTTTCTGAAATTTTAGTGCCTAGTTGCATGTATTTGTTGTTGCATTCCATACTTTACCATCAGGGCAAGCAGTTGCACCATTTTTACAAATCACACCGCCTGGTACTATTTTTGAAACAACTACAGGCGCACCAAAAAACACAGCAGTAAATGCACCGAGTGCAAAAAGCGCTGGCCACGGCATTCTGCCAAATATTGCAAGCAATGCTGCACCAATTATTACTATTGTGGTCATCGGTCCACCTATGCCGTGAGTATAGCCTACTATTTTGCATATTGTATTTGACGTTGCGTCATCAGTAACACTGCTAGCAAAAGCATTATCAAATGCAAAGAAGAGAATTAACGCCACTAGTAGAAGAAAATTTTTCATTATGCCTCCAATAATTTCTATGGCTTATTCGCTACTGCACCGTTTTGACAAATCACACCTCCTGGTGTTATTTTTGAAACGACTACAGGAGCGCCAAAAAACACAGCAGTAAATGCACCGAGTGCAAAAAGCGCTGGCCACGGCATTCTGCCGAATATTGCAAGCAACGCTGCACCTATTATCACTATTGTGATCATTGGTCCACCTATGCCATGAGTATAGCCTATTATCTTGCATATCACCGATGATGTTGTATCATTTGTATCAACAAAAGTAGTAGGAGGAGCATTTGCATCAAATGCAAAGGAGAGAATTAATGCCACAAGTAGAAGAAAATTTTTCATTATGCCTCCGATAATTTCTATTTAATGCTGGATTATCTACCATTTTGATTAAATTTAAGTAAATGGTGAGGATTTTTTTGCTTAAAAGTATCCTTTATTTCATTTAGAATACTTTTCTTGGTTCGTTTATATTACAGTGCCACAGAAATTTTACAGCATCGTTTATTGTCTTTATCGTGCTTTGATTGACACAATTTATAATGATGGAGTGGAGCATGCAGGGTATTTATCATTTTTAATTCTGTTATCAATATTTCCTTTTCTCATCGTTTTAATGGCTGTGGCGTCAACATTTGCAAATTTTTTAGACCAGTACAACATTGGCTGGGTATTTATCATTGATAACATGCCACAGGATATTTTATCATCTTTGATGCCGCGTATTAGGGAGATAATATCAGGCCCGCCGCAAAGCTTACTAACTTTAGCAATTGTAGGTGCTGTTTGGACCGCTTCATCGACAATTGAAGGGCTTAGAACAATACTCAATAAGGCCTATAAAGTTCCGGTTTTGCCGCCTTATATATTAAGAAGAGTACTAAGTATATTACAATTTTTAGTAATCACGCTTATTATAACTCTAACTATAGTGTTTTCTACACTAGTACCAATGCTAATTGATTTTTCCTATCAGGGACTAAGTTATACTAGGTATTTACTTATTGAATTTGTACTTTTCACAGTAGTCTCTTGGCTATATTTTATGTTGCCAAACATAAAACAAAATTTATCAGACGTATTTCCTGGATCTTGTGTAGCTGTTATTCTTTGGACGATTTCTGCTTCAGCTTTTAAGCAATACTTAAAAGCTTCCTTTGACCAACTGGATTTGATATATGGAAGTTTAGGTGGTGTGGTAGTGTCATTACTATTTTTTTATATGCTAAGTTTGATTTTTATATATGGAGCAAAATTCAATTTTCAGCTAAAATATTTCAATGAATCTCGCTAAGGAGAAAGAAATGGGTAAGTTAGAAGGTAAAGTAGCTTTAATCACCGGAGCTTCAGGTGGAGTAGGCTCTGCTGTTGCAAAAAGGTTTATAAGAGAAGGTGCATGTGTGATTCTGATTTCAAGATCTCTTGATAATCTCAAGCCACTATATAATGAAATTGAAGAGCTTGAAGAATTTAAAGAAGGCTCTGTGAAACTAATTCAGCTTGATCTTTTAGACTTTGAGAATGTAAAGATACTGACAAACATGATAGAAAGCCTGAAATTATCAGAATCTGGAGCACTTGATATATTAGTTGCGTGTGCTGGAATTTTAGGCAAACTGAACCCCATTCATGACTGTGAGATTGAAGAGCTACAGAACGTAATGAATACAAATTTTACTGCCAATTGGTACTTACTAAAAAACTTAGATCCAATGCTAAAAAAGTCTAATGCTGGAAGAGCGATATTCATGACCTCAGAAGTGACACTTTCTCCTTCCTCTTATCCATATTGGATGCCGTATGCTGCAAGTAAAGTTGCACTAGAAATAATGGTGCAGATATATGCATCTGAGACAAAACATACAAAATTATGTGTAAATGCTGTATACACGGAAGGACCTGTGGGTAGTGAGCAGGCATTTCCTGGATCTGAATTGGTGTCACCTGATAAACTAACAGATAAATTTGTGGAATTAGCTTCTGAAGACTGCAGCATATCAGGAAAAATCTTACCGCTCAGCAAATCTCCCGAATAAATTACCATAGTATCTGCAAAGATACCGTTAAGCCCACAATTGTATGAACATTGTGATTTGAGAGTAATCTCCACTAGGAAGGATGTCATCCCAGTGCCTCTATGGTGTCATTCCAGTCTGGAATCTAGTCTTTATTATGCAGCCACTTATTTAAAGTTAAGTTTTCTGGATCCCAGACTGGGATGACACCTCTGGGCACTGCCGTCATAAAGGAACCAGTGTCAGCTACTTGAATGACATCATTTGCTGTGCAATTTACCTTCAAAAATGAATGTTTGTACAGCTGTGTGTCAAGCACTGGAATCTGCCACGCAAATTGCAATGTTCGTACAGTTATGCGTCAAGCCTAAAAGTAATTAGCTAATAGGTTTAATAAAAATTCACATATACAGGAAAGATTGGTAACATTACTTGAATAGAGACCGTTATTGTAATTATGCCGAAACGCACAGATATAGAATCTATATTAGTAATAGGAGCAGGCCCAATAGTTATAGGTCAGGCATGCGAGTTTGATTATTCCGGAACGCAAAGCTGTAAAGTATTAAAAAGCGAAGGTTATAAAGTCATTTTGGTTAACTCCAACCCCGCAACTATAATGACAGATCCTGAGTTTTCTGATGCGACGTATATTGAGCCGGTACTGCCTGAAATCATAGAGAAAATTATAATTAAGGAGAGGCCAGACGCAATATTGCCAACAATGGGCGGGCAAACAGCGCTCAATTGTGCAATAAAACTTGCAGATGATGGAGTGTTAGACAAATACAACGTAGAATTAATAGGGGTAAATAGAGAAGCAATAAAAAAAGCAGAGGATAGAGAGTTATTCCGTCAGTCCATGGATAGAATAGGACTGAAATACCCCAAAAGTATCATTATAAAAAATCAAGAACAAATAAAAAAGGCTTTGGATTACGTTGGATTACCAGCAATCATTCGTTCATCATTCACTCTTGGTGGTGCAGGTAGTGGCATAGCATATAATAAAGAGGAGTTTTTCAATATCGCAGAAAGTGCTCTCAAAATTTCGCCAATAAATGAAGTTCAGATAGATGAATCAATTATCGGCTGGAAAGAGTATGAAATGGAAGTTATCCGCGATTGTAAAGATAACTGCATAATAGTCTGTTCGATAGAAAATGTTGATCCGATGGGAGTGCACACCGGAGATAGTATTACGGTTGCTCCTGCTTTGACTCTGCGTGACGTAGAATACCAACAGATGAGAAATGCATCTATAGCAGTGCTGAGAGAAATTGATGTTAGTGCCGGTGGTGCAAATGTTCAATTTGCAGTGAATCCTAAAGAAGATGGAAGCCTCGTTGTGATTGAGATGAATCCAAGGGTTTCTCGTTCTTCTGCACTTGCTTCGAAAGCAACAGGCTATCCTATTGCAAAAGTTGTAACTAAACTTGCTATTGGCTATTCGCTCGACGAAATACGTAACGACTGTGCTCCAATAATACCAGCAGCATTCGAACCAGTGATTGATTATATCGTCACTAAAATTCCTCGATTTGAGTTTGAGAAATTTAAGGGGACGAATTGTGAATTATCAACCTCCATGAAATCAGTGGGAGAAGTGATGTCTATAGGCCGCACTTTTAATGAGTCACTACAGAAAGCTTTCCGTTCACTTGAAACTGATTTTACAGGACTTGATGAAGTATTTCCTGAGAACATTGATATTGATCACATAAAATCTCAATTAGCAAAATTGCTACCAAACAGATTACTGATTGCTGCTGACGCAATGCGCCACGGAATTAGCATAGAAGAAATAAATTCGATTACAGGATATGACTTATGGTTTCTGCAAAATATACAGCAAATTATATTAACTGAACAAAAAATCAAGGAAAATGGATTTCCTGGAACTGCGTACGAAATGTTAGAGCTGAAAAAAATGGGATTTTCAGATGCAAGATTAGCAAAGTTAAGTAATAGACCTACCTCTGTCATTCCAGTACCCTCTAATGTCATCCCAGTGCGTGACACTGGGATCCAGCCAGCGTTACACGCTGGAGATCGAGTAAAACAAATCGAAGAAATAAGAAAAAAATTTGGCATTAAACAAGTTTATAAACGCGTAGACACCTGTGCAGCTGAATTTGAATCGAGCACTGCTTATATGTATGGCTGCTATGAGGGTGATGTTGAAAATAAAACGGAATGTGAGGCGAATATTTCTGACCGAGAAAAGGTTGTCATTTTAGGAAGTGGTCCAAATCGCATTGGTCAAGGTATTGAGTTTGATTATGCATGCGTACATGCAGCTTCTGCCGCCAAAGAAATGGGGTATGAAACAATAATGATCAACTGTAATCCCGAAACTGTCTCAACTGACTACGATACCGCTGATCGTTTATATTTTGCACCACTCATTGCAGAGGATGTGCTTGAAATACTAAGTAAAGAGCAAGAAAATGGCACACTGGTTGGTGTAATAGTTCAAATAGGCGGTCAAACACCTTTAAAGTTAGCCAAAGTGCTTAACGAGAGAGGTTTCAAAATTCTGGGAACTTCGTTTGATTCTATTGACCTTGCAGAAGATCGCATGAGGTTTAAAAACCTTGCTTTGCAACTTAATTTAAAACAACCTGAAAATTCTATCTGCCATTCAGTAGAAGAAGCGTTAACCAACGCAGAAAAGGTGGGGTTTCCACTAGTAGTCAGGCCATCATATGTCCTCGGCGGTCAGTCTATGTCGATTAGACACGATACTCAGAGCTTTAAAGAGTACGTCTTAGATCAAACTAAAATCTTTGAGCATGGTTCGCTGCTTCTTGATAAATTTTTAGTCAATGCAGTTGAGGTTGACGTTGATGCTGTATGTGATGGGGAAAAAGTTTTCATTGCAGCGGTCATGGAGCATATTGAAGAAGCTGGTATCCACTCTGGTGATTCAACATGCTCAATACCGACAAATACATTGAGTGACGAAGTAATAAAAGAGATCGAGCTCCAAACTGAGAGAATAGCATTAGCATTAAAAGTGAAAGGTCTGATAAACATTCAGTTTGCTGTTCAAGAGAATAGACCTCTTGCAGAACCTGTTTGTGATGAGAAATCTTTAGGAAAAGTGCAGATGAGCACCACAGAATACTCGAATGTATTTGAGGAGCGCAGACAAGCTTTGACGACAAAATTGCCTTCAGAAATCGAGTTATGCAAGAGGTCTAGTGATGTATACATACTTGAAGTGAATTTAAGGGCTAGTCGAACCGTTCCTTTTATTTCCAAGGTAATCAATATTCCTATTGCAAAGCTTGCCACTCAGGTTATTTTGGGTAAAAAATTGAATCAGGAAAACAAGCCTTTCAATCATTTTGCAGTTAAAGCTGCTGTTTTTCCATTTACCCGCTTTGCAGGAGTTGATACTTTACTTGGTCCTGAAATGAAATCAACAGGAGAAGTGATGGGAATTGACTCATCATTTGAAGCTGCACTTGCAAAAACGCACATGGCTGCAGGATACAAGTTACCAACAGAAGGAACAGCTCTGGTTTCAGTAAAAGATGATGATAAAAAGTATATATTGCCAGTTGCACGAATGTTGAAAGAACTGAGTTTTGAAATATATGCCACCAAAGGCACAGCTTCGTATCTGAACAATAACGGCATTGCTGCACAAGCTGTAAATAAAGTAAGAGAAGGCAGACCCCACATAGTTGATATGCTCAAAGATGGAAAAATAAATCTAGTGATTAATACTTCAAAAGGTGTAAAGTCAGTCTCAGACAGCAAAGATATCAGGAGAACTGCTATTTTGCAAAATATAGCTTACAGCACCACAGCTTCCGGAAGTAAAGCGTTAGTGCTTGCAATTCAATATGTAAAGAATAGCAAACTGGAAGTGAAATCATTACAGCAGATACAAAACGTTTAAATATCAAAACTAGAATAATTCACTCTCAAAATGCTAAAGAGAACATAATAAAAAGATGGAAATTTTGAAGGAAATAGTATACCTAAAGAATCAACTAGCGTAATTGAACAGCCAAGTGCTGCAACGAATGCTCCACAATCTCACCTAGAGGACACTTCCCTTATATGTTAAGAACAAGTCTTTATAAATATCAAAGTAGTGAGATTAAAGACACACAGAGAAGAGGAATCGTCACGCCCCTTGATTATAAGAATCGTTGTTCAGCAAGGTTCTCTTCTCTGGTTTATTATACTGAAAGTTCCGAACAACTGATTGAGCTTTTAGGCTCGTATATAAGGCTGGAAAATGCAGTATATGTTATTATTACGGAGGAATTATGAATTCATCAAACATTATTGCTGGCATTGATGTTAGCAAAAGTAAATTAGATCTCCACATTCACCCACTTGAGCATTATAAAATATTTGAAAACAATGTACAATCCATTGATGAAATGCTGGACTTTTTACGTTTGCATAATGTAACCAAAATTGGTCTTGAGGCAACTGGTGGATACGAAAAATTATGTGCCTATACTTTACTAAGCAATGGTTTTGAGGTGTACGTCATTCAACCAAGGTGGGAGAGACTATGCTAAAAGCCTTGGTATTACTACAAAAACTGATAAAATAGACTGCAGTATCATCTCACGTTATATTAATAATACAGATATGCGTGTTACTCCTTTAACAGTTAGTAATGGTAATATTGATTGCTTGAAACAAAAATTATCTCGTAGAAACCAACTTGTAGAAATAGCAAAAATACAAAAAACCCAAATCCAACAGGTAACTGATACATCTATAATCAAACAAATAGAGGAACTTCTTGCAATTTTACGTAATCAAATTAAAACTTTAGAAGATGAAATGATTACATTTATCGATCAAAACCAAGAGCTTAAAAGAAAATATATATCAATAACTATATAGTAGCGGGATGACGGTTTTTCAAATTATCGGTAAATCTAAGTCAGTTTAGCTATAGGCAGCAATTTTCTGTATTTATTTTAAATTGAAGAAAGCTCAAATGAAAGATCGTGTTTTGCTAAAAATCACAGAATGCAGTCTGGTTACTATTTAAAAGGATATGTTCAAAAAACTGTGTCAAATCAACTCATACACTTCATTACCAACTTCATGATGAAGTGCCGCAGTTGGATGGAAATAATCAAAAAAGAAATAATCCTTTAGTGTTTCTTTGCTACACCCAGGGTTATAGTGAACGTCAAGTTCCCCTTTAAATATCAACTTTAAGAGTATTTTTATATTTTCTTTAAATCTCCCAACTTGGTCTGCAATGTTCGATGTGCATGCATCTTGACAATTTAAACCTTTGCTCTTGTATTCGCTAAACATACTTCTCATTTTAGAGTTAAGATCAAATGCTTTTATTTCAAGATTTGTACTTTTCTTCATATAATCTAAGCCTTTAGCCAGTTTTGCATTGAAACTCTCCGTGAGCTTTGTAGCTAGTTCCCTTGCTTCTTCATCTCTATTAAAAGCTGGTATTGAGCCAACTTCAGGTGCATTTGCAACAACTACATGCTTAACACCATGTTCATTTAGAACCTTAAGTGCATTACATATTTCACTCACTGCTTGTTCCAACACTTCTTCCGCTTTAGTATCGTCATAAGCAGTGGCAACCATAACATCATTTCCGCCGATTATGATGCAAAATAAATCTTCTTTACCTATATCTGGATGATGTTTAATTACCGCATCTAGCTGGTTAGCTAAACGAAATTTATTGAAGAAATAAGAAAAAATAGGGTCAAAAATTTCAGATGCTGTTGCATATGAAACTGCGTAATTCTGACCTTGCTGTTCGTGGCATCTCCCAAAAAATGAATAACTCCACCCAGGTTTAAATTCATCTAAATCTAAATATTTTGCTATATATTCAACAGCAGTAGGGCCATTGCTAAAAGATCTTCCTTGATAAAAAGGATCATCAAATTTTACGCTTTTTGCAAAGGATAAATTATTTAAAATTCCAATGATTGCGCCATTATCGGATAAGCTATCACCCAGAACATAAAAATTTCTATACTTTGAATTAGAATTGTCATTTTTGTTTGTCATAATATTTACCGTAGATTAGCATGTTGTTTCATTAGATTCATAGAAAAAGAAAAATAGCGGTGAAATTATACAACTTTGGCCTAACTTGCTCTCCACTTTTTCCGGGCAAAATCAGCTTCTTCTTAACTTGACACGTATACTTAAAAGAACCCTCTAAGTTTTCTAGCACGGCTTGGATGTTTCAACTTGCGCAGTGCTTTTGCCTCTATTTGCCTAATTCTCTCACGTGTTACATTAAAAATTTTTCCTACTTCTTCTAAGGTATGTTCCTTCCCATCTTTACCAAGGCCAAAACGCATTCTTAAAATTCTTTCTTCCTTTGGTGTTAAAGTTGCAAGAACATTGGTTGTAATGCCACGCAAGTCAGCAAGTATTGCAGCATCCTCTGGCCTGGAGACTCGCTTGTCTTCTATACAATCACCAAAGGTACTACTATCATCTTTTCCTGTTGGAGCTTCAAGACTTACTGGATCCCTTGCTATTTTCATAACTTTGCGTATTCTTTCCAGTGGCATTGTCAGTTCTACACTCAATTCCTCTAACGTCGGCTCTCTTCCCATCTCATGAGTCATCTTTCTTAATGCTCTGTTGATTTTACTGATAATTTCCACCATATGAACTGGTATTCTAACGACTTTAGACTGCTCAGGTATTGCTCTAGTGATTGATTGTCTTACCCACCAAGTGCCATAAGTTGAAAATTTATATCCACGTTTGTAATCAAACTTATCCACGGCCTTCATAAGACCAATATTGCCTTCTTGTATCAAATCAAGCAGATCAAGGCCTCTTTTTGAATACTTCTTAGCAATGGAAACTACTAGCCTTAAGTTAGCCTTAATCATTTCTTGCTTTGCTTCAGAGACTTCTCGTTCGTGTTTTTGTATTCTCTTGATTAGCTCCTTAAATTCTTGTACGTTATCTTCCTGTATATGCTGCTTAATACCGTTCAAGGTACTAGCTATATGTTCAGAGTTATCGTCTATAAACCTTAAAAATTTGTTTTTTAATTCACCTGTAAAAGAGGACTGATTTTCATTGATCTTTAAAAGACTTATCTTTTTCAATTCGTGCTTTAAAAGCACGTCATCATAAACTTTATAGAAACTTTCTCTATCGATATCGTATTTTCTAGCCTCAGCAATAAGATTAGCCTCTTCAAGCGTAATGGATCTATTTATCTTATAAAGTTCTTGTGTAATTCTGGCAACAGCAGCATCACTTAACTTAATTTGTAATGCTATAGACCATATTTGATTATACAAATTTTCTAGCTCATTAGAGAAATTTTTAGAATTTTTTCTTAATATCAACGCTTCATTTGTTAAAGTAATTATCTCATCCAATGCAACTATGACCTTTGGCAATAAGTCACTTTCCATTTCAAGAATAGAAACATTTAAATTGACTGAACTTATATCTTCATTATTACCGTCTTTCTCATCATCACTTCTTTTACTATCTTTCTCATCATCACTACAGTACTCAGCATCTTCAGAAACATCCTCAGAATCCTCAACATCTTCAGCACTTTCTTCACTCTCTTCACTTTCTTCTTTGGGTACCACATTAAAATCAGAGTTATAAATTGCATCCAGATCTATAATTTCTCTCAGTAAGAGAGCTCCATTACTTAAATCATCACGCCATACTTTTATCACCTTTAATGTTACTGATGTTTCAATTATTGCACGTAACATGTTATGCTTTTCAGATTCAATTTTTTTTGCTATCTCGATTTCATCTGCTCTTGATAAAAGCTTTACGGAGCTCATGTCTTGTAAATAAATCCTCACTGGATCATCATTTTGTACTAAAGTTGCAGTAACATTTGGCGATGTGTCATCATCATCAAGTTTACTATCATCACTGTTGGAAGGAATATCTTCTTCATCTTCGCTACTTTCAAGCACATTAATTCCGGAATCCTGCAATAAAGATATAGCATCATCTATAAAGTCAGACGAAAAATTTTCATCTGATAATTTATCATTTATATCATCAAAGGTGATAAAACCACCCTTTTTTATACTCTTAGTTACCAGATCTTTGATAATTTTTTTCTTATCTTCTGCATCATTAATAGTTGACATCATTACCTTTATAGTTTATAATTTTATTTCTTATTAACAAACAAACTTACAACGAGCAAGTCTATAATTTTACTTTTAACTTGTGGCTATTTGTTACTTCATATAGTTTAAGATACTGTTAATTTATGTACACTTGTCTTAATCAATTGTTCCATACTTTTCTTCCATTTTTACTGCTATGGATAATCCAACTGAAAATGTTGCAATTCCAACCACTATAGCAGTAAGCATTAAAACATGGGGTATAGGATTGCTATATGAATAAAAATTTGAAACCAATATAGGAGGCAAGGAACTTTTTATATATCCTAGAGATATGTAAAATAACAAAACAGATGCTTGGAAGGCGCTTACCCCTATCATTTTCTTGATTAAATTTTTATCGTTTATAATAATATATAAACCTAGCACCATTAATACAATAATAATCGTATAATTATATAAAGTCATTGTTTTTTCCTACGAGCAAAATTTATATATATAATTAACATAGAGGAGCAGACAGTAAATGCTACACCTAATTCCACCAAAAAAATACCTAATTTTTGACCGGTTCTATTATTGGTTAACAAGATATCATAAGATAAAAAATTTTGGCCAAGTAAAGTTGTTGCAACGCCCGTTCCTCCATAAATTAAAATACCTAACACGTTAGTCAATCTAATCACAGAATAAGGTATTGCTTTTAGAGTTGTAGATACACCAAATAGCATTGAATATAATATTATCCCGGAGGCAATAATTATTCCTGCTTGAAAACCTCCACCCGGAGTGTAATCACCGTGAAATTGTATGTATAAACCAAATAAAATGATAAAAGGTATCATCAAAAATGTTACTGCATTTAATATCGGATCTTTAATCATTTTCTTTTTCTTCTTTTAATATCAACGTTATACAAAGCGCAGCAGTAAAAACTACTATAGTTTCTCCAAACGTGTCATAACCACGAAAGCTTGCCAAAATAGCTGTCACTATATTAGGAATACCGGTAGCTTTTTCGGTATTTTCCACATAATAAGGAGCAACATGCAAGTGGATCGGAGCATTGTGGCTGCCAAAATCTGGCAATTGAATCATAAAATATGACAAACATACAGCCAGAAATAACATAAAAAAAAGCGTTATAGGGTTATGAGATAGATTTACTTTATGATTCTTTATCAAGGAGAGTGCTGCAAACGTAAAAACTGTACTGAGCCCCGCACCAACAGAAGCTTCAGTAATTGCAACATCAGGTGCATTCATAATTAAGTATATAAGCGCAATCAGTGAACTAAATACACACATTAGAACAGCACTTACGACTAAATGTCGCGAGAAAACTATAAAAACCGTAACTGTTAGTAACAACAAAAGTAACACTACATTTAATATTTCTAACACCTTAGCCTTCTTTAACAGTTTTTTTCTTAACTTTATAATGAGTGCGCGCTAAAATATAGCTATTAGTTGAGTTAGCTACCCATATTATAAAAATTAATAATACTATTTTAACAGTATTGATTGAAAATCCATTCTGCAAAGCAAAACCAATTAACAATAACGTTGCACCGCTAGAATCTGTAATACCTGCTGCATGTAACCTAGTATAGAAATCAGGAAATCTGATCACCCCTATATTTGAAATAATTATCAAACAAATACCTAAAAATATGAAAATGGATCCTATCATAAATTATCAAAACAACATTAATCTCATTAGTGCTATAGTTGATATAAAGCTAACGCTAGC
>NZ_JAPQLM010000087.1:0-4280 GCF_028981765.1 Wolbachia endosymbiont of Drosophila seguyi | reverse complement strand
TGGTGGTTGGCTATTTACTATGTACTAAAATATCGGCGTTTTTTTTATTCTAAAACGCTTGATTAAGAGCGATTTAGCTGCTTTTAACTTGCAACTAACCTACACCGCAAGTGTTTAAGAAATTTACTAAGCAGGAAAAAAGGCAAAGAAACCCCGTAGTAGCTAGCATTCAAATTCTCCCTTGTCAATTTGACGTTTTTTGCTGTCTTAAACGCTTTGTAAGCGCATTTCGGCTTATATAGGTAAAAACCCAGAAATTTTTAAAGACATGCGATGCACGTAGTGCGAAAAATTAAACATGAGACGCCAAATACCCTAAGTTTTTTGTCATTAACCTGCACAGATTGCGAAGATAAATAAATAGCTTCAGTTTCATGATAGGGGGGATGGCAAAGCTTGTCAAGGAATTTTTATGGCCTAGCGTCACGTGCTGGAATGACATTTGGGAATATGTTATCCGTTTGTCACTTCTAAATGATAAGAGCCTCAATGAATTTATTAGTTTATTACATGTCTCTTTTCATGTATAAATCTATAGAAAGTTTTATACGGAAGTTGTTTTATGAGCAAAATTATAGAAATCAGAGCACCAAAAACTCTTGGTGGTGAATCAGTTACAGAAGGTATAGTAAAAATAAAGAAGGGTATTGGAGAAGCAGTAAAAGTAGATGACTTGATCTTTGAAATTGAAACTGACAAAACAGCACTCGAATTAACTGCAGAAGCTTCAGGGCAAATAACTGAATTTCTTATAAAAGAAGATGATGTAATAAGTCCTGATCAATTGTTAGCGAAGCTTTCCATGGGAGAAGTAAAAGAGGAAGCGAGAAAAGAAGATAAAAGCGAAAGTGCTGCTAAAAAAGATGCTCCATCAGCTCGTAAAATTATGGAAGAAAATGCAATCAGTGCAGAAAGCGTCAAAGGAACTGGCATGGGAGGCAGAATAACAAAAGCAGATGTGATAGGCCATATGAACAAAGCTGAACAACCTGCAATAAAACAATATGAATTGCCAAAAAGTGTAGTAAATGGAGAGCAAAGAGAGGAACGAGTAAAAATGAGCAAAATAAGGCAAGTAATTGCCGCTCGTTTGAAAGCATCGCAAAATACTGCTGCAATACTGACCACGTTCAATGAAATTGACATGAAGAATGTCATGGATCTAAGAGCAAAATATAAGGACGCCTTTGAAAAAAAATATGGAATAAAACTTGGTTTTATGTCGTTTTTTATAAAGGCAGCGGTGCAAGCATTGAAAGAAATTGCTGAAATTAACGCTGAAATCTCAGGCGATGAAATCATATATAAACATTACTATGACGTAGGTGTTGCTGTTGGCACCGATAAAGGTCTTGTTGTACCAGTTATTCGGGGTGCCGATCAGATGTCATTTGCAGAAATTGAGTTGACTTTAGTTGCTCTTGGCAAAAAAGCTCGTGAGGGTAAATTACAAGTATCAGAAATGGAAGGTGCAACATTTACCATCTCAAACGGTGGAGTATACGGTTCACTTCTTTCCACTCCGATAATAAACCCTCCGCAATCTGGAATACTTGGAATGCATTCAATACAAAACAGGCCAGTTGCTGTTGGTAATGCAGTAGAAATCAGACCTATGATGTACATTGCTCTCTCTTACGATCACAGAATAGTTGACGGCAAAGGAGCAGTAACTTTCCTCGTTAAAATAAAAAATTATATAGAAGATCCAAATAGATTAGTTTTGGAAGTATAGCTCAAATGAATTGTTGTTAATCCAGTATTGCTAAAAACCTAAATGTCATCTAGTTCTGCCAGCAGTTTAGCAACTTCCGGATGATCAGGGCCACGATGTTTCTCAAAAATAGGCAAGGCCTGTTCAAGCAATTCCTCTTGTTTCTTGTGATCGCCCAAAGCGCCATAGGCAATACCAAGATTTGCCAGTAGTTTGGCAACTTGAACATGACCAGAGCCATAATGTTTCTCAAAAATAGGTAAAGCTCGTTCAAACAACTCTTTTGCTTTCTGATGATCGCCAAAAGTGCCATAAACGATACCGAGGGTTGCCAGTAATTTAACAACTTCAAAATGGTCGAGGCCGTAATGTTTCTTTCGAATTGCTAGAGCCTGTTCAAGCAACTCTTTTGCCTTCTGGGGATTACCTAAAACCCTATAAGAATTACCGAGGTTTGCCAGTGTTCTAGCAACTTCAAAATGGTCAGGCCTGTAATGTTTCTTTTTGATTGCTAAAGCCCGTTCAAGTAACTCCTTTTGTTTTTTATAGTCACCTAAATCCACATGAGGGATACCAAGGTTTGTCAGAGTAATAGCGACTTCAAAATGATCAGAGTTGTAATATTTTTCTTTAATTGTTAAGGCCTGTTCAAGCAGCTCCTTTTCTTTCTGAGGATCACCTAAAGCCCTATAAGCGGTGCCTAAACTTATTAGTGTTCTAGCAACCTCAGGATGACCAGTGCCATAATGTTTCTCAAAAGTAAGTAAAGCTCGCACAAGTAAAGCCTTTTGTTTCTGAGGATCACCTAAAGCACCATAAACGTTACCTAAGTTTGCCAGTGTTCTAGCAACTTCAGAGTGATCGGAACCACAATGTTTCTCTTGAATTGCTAAAGCTCGTTCAAGCAATTCCTTTTGTTTCTTATAATTGCCTAAATACCCGTAAGCGTTACCTAGGTTTGCCAGCAGTTTAGCAACTTCGAAATGATCAGGGCTATAATGTGTCTTCAAGATAGGTAAAGCCCGTTCAAGCAACTCTTTTTCTTTCTGAGGATCACCTAAAGCACCATAAGCAATGCCAAGGTTTGCTAATGTAATAGCAGCTTGAAAATGATCAGAGCCATAATGTTTCTTGATGATAGGTAAAACCCGTTCAAGCGACTTCTTTTGTCTTCTAGGATCTAAATCAAAATATCCATCGCCTATCCATATTAACAAATTTACAAGATAATCCTTTTCTATTGTTTGTTTTTCTGAAGGATTTTTTGTTAGCCAATTATCTACATGTGATAAGAACGCTTCTAAATGCGGCAATAATTGTCGTTTCTTAGCATAATCTTCTAATTTATCACTGCCGTAAGGAAAGCTTTCTTCCAGTAACTCAAAAGTCTTTTTCACAACTTTGTCTTTGCCTTGTTTTTCTAACTCTATTCTTGTTACTTGCTGTACTAACCTGTGGATATTGACTGAGCTTTGCTCTTCTCCTGAGTTGATCATTGAATATTGTTTAAGTAGTTGGATAGCATCACCTAACTTTTCTTCATTGCGTTCTACCCCTAAAAACATTTTTGCAGGAATGTTGTCAGGAGCAATATAGGCAATGATATCCAAGATTTCTTTGGCTTGCTGACCATACTCTGGGTTATCTTTGATTTTATCAATAGTAATTCTCCAGGTTATAAAAGTTGTCTTGGTGTAGCTATTGTCGCTGTCTTTAGGAAACTTAAAATCAAGTAATTTTTCTGCTTCCTCTTTGTATCTCTTTAAATAATCACTAATTTCAAACTTCAAGCCTACATTCTTTAATGCTATATCCCTTTCTTTTATGTATGCAACTGCCTGCTGCAAAGCTAAAGGAAAATGCTGTAATGTTTCTGCCAAATTCTTTATTTCATTTTCTTGTGACCCATCTTTTATACCTAATGCTTTTCTAATAAAGTCTATTGATTCTGGTTCAGTAAATGCACCCAATGTTAATGATTTTATATCTCCCCATTTCTGATTACGAGAGGTAATCAAAACACTAGGTTTATTATCATCAGATGATAAAAAGTGGGACGGTAAGAATTGACTAATACCAGCATCTTGACCTTCACTTCTATATTCTTCTGCATTATCGAAAACAAAGAGACTTTTTCTCTTGGCGAAAAAAGCGTATATGTCTCTTACAATAGATTCAATATCCCTATCTTCTGTAGGAATGCCTAAAGGATCTCTAGCTAACCTGAGAAAAGACTGCACCATGGTTTCATGGGTTTCAGCTTTTATCCATATAATATTGTTGTCATAATCTTTACTGTGTTCTTCAATATATTTTTTGGCCAGCTCAGTCTTACCTATTCCTCCCAACCCACTAATAGAAACCAGTTGCGATATTACTGTGGCTACACCTTGACTTTTTTGTATTAATTTGTGTAGTTCTCGTAATTCTTCTGTCCTTCCAGTGAACGATCCTACTGGATTTCTCACCTCAAATCGAAAGCCTCCTAAGAGGTTATCCGGAAACAAGTAAAAGGCTATAATATCTGAAATTTTAGTACGGGGTAAAGATGAGAAAAAAGTATCCA
>NZ_JAPQLM010000086.1:0-1203 GCF_028981765.1 Wolbachia endosymbiont of Drosophila seguyi | reverse complement strand
CCTAGCTATGAGTAGGGTTATGTTAAAGAGGGAATATGCTTGAATTTACTAGTTTCCGGACAACCTCTCAACCACTCTGGTTTAATTATACCACTTGAAAGCGGCAGAGGGTTTTGTTGATATTGAGCAGCAAAAGCGTAACTCCCAAGTTCAGCTTTTATTATCTCAACTTCTTCTTTTCCTCCATCGAGGGGATATAACAACTGACCTTCTTCTCTTGAATATAATATCCTTACAGGTGACGCTGGTTTATTATATAATCGCCTGGTCGCACAGTGCTGAGCTACTCGGATGACAGGAACGGGAGGCATTGGCTTTTTGATTGAATAAATAACCTGCTTATTTTCAGAAATCATTGGCAAACAAATATGATGCCATATGTTTTTTGGCTTGGAGAGAAGGTGTCCAGTTAAGTCCTCCTGGTGTAGCCTGTGCATTACAAGAACGATGACTCCTTTTTTTCTATCGTTCAGCCTGGTTACTAAAGTCTGATCAAACCAGTTTGTGGCACGCTTTCTAAGCGTTTCACTCAAAGCTTGAGCAGAACTGAGCGGATCGTCCACAATGATAAAATCACCACCTTCACCAGTTAGTGTTCCGCCAACTGATGTTGCGATTCTGTATCCTCTCTGCACTGTTTGAAATTTATATTTGGTATTCTGGTCTTTGGATAGTTCTATCTCTGGAAATAGCGCTCTATACCAACTAGACTGCATCACGCACCTGGTGTCGAGCGAGTGCTTTTCGCTGAGCCGCTGAGAATAACTTGCAACTATTATTCTCGCAGTTGGTTGGTTTCCCAGTATCCATGCGGGCCACGCAACGCTTATGCACATGGACTTCATCGAGCGCGGAGGCATATTGAATATTATTCGTTTCACTTCACCAGCGCTCGCTGCTTCCAGCCTGTCTGCTATGACTTTTATATACTGATAATCGTTATACTCACACCCCGGCACTACCGTTTGAAAGCACAGTTCAATGAATTTTAGAAAGTTCATGATATAATGTTGAAACCAACGCGTGACGCTGGGATGACAAAAAAAGGAGCACTGGAATGACACCTTACTTAACCGTCATACCGCGATTCATTCGCGGTATCTCTTAACATAGATCCCCCTACTATACCTTAACATAGATCCCGCTAACAAGCAGCGGGATACTTAACCATCATCTACACCGTCATACCGCGATTCATTCGCG
>NZ_JAPQLM010000085.1:0-4861 GCF_028981765.1 Wolbachia endosymbiont of Drosophila seguyi | reverse complement strand
CTCACTCCAAAATTTCAGAAACAACACCAGAACCAACAGTTCTACCGCCTTCTCTTATCGCAAAACGCAATCCCTCATCCATTGCTATCGGTACTTGCAATTCTACTTCTACACTCACATTATCTCCTGGCATTACCATCTCCTTCCCATCTAGCAATTTTATGCTCCCAGTTACATCCGTTGTCCTTAAATAAAACTGTGGCTGGTAATTCGCAAAAAATGGTGTATGCCTTCCTCCTTCCTCTTTCTTTAATATATAAACCTCCGCCTTAAACTTTCTATGCGGTGTTATCGTCCCCGGTTTCGCTAATACTTGCCCTCTCTCCACTTCTTCTCTTTTTGTTCCTCTTAACAATATTCCTACATTGAGTCCTGCACTTCCCTTATCCAGCAACTTCTTAAACATCTCAACACCTGTGCATATCGTCTTTTGCGTCGCTTTCAGACCTATTATCTCTATCTCTTCTCCCGTCTTTATCTCTCCCTTCTCTATTCTTCCTGTTACCACTGTTCCTCGCCCCGATATCGAAAATACATCTTCGATTGGCAATAAAAATGGTAAATCCACAGGCCTTGGTGGAACCGCTACATATTCATCTAACTTTTCCATCAATTTATCTATTGATTTCTTTCCATATTCGCTGCTGTCATCCTCCAGCGCCTTGAGCGCTGAACCAACCACCACAGGCACTTCATCCCCTGGAAATCCGTATTTACTCAGTAATTCCCTCACTTCCATTTCTACTAAATCTATCATATCAGCATCAGCAACATCAGCTTTATTTATATACACTACGATATATCCAACACCTACCTGCTTCGCCAGCAATATATGCTCTCTCGTTTGTGGCATTGGCCCATCAACCCCCGACACTACCAATATCGCCGCATCCATCTGTGCTGCACCTACTATCATGTTCTTTACATAGTCAGCGTGTCCAGGACAATCAACGTGTCCATAATGCCTTTTCTCTGTCTGATACTCAACATGCGCTGTTGCTATCGTTATCCCCCTCTTCCTTTCTTCTGGCGCTTTGTCTATCTGATCGTACGCTACAAAATTTCCATAATGCTTCGTTATCGCCGCTGTTAACGTCGTCTTCCCATGATCCACATGTCCTATTGTTCCCACATTTACATGCGGCTTTCCAAATGCTTCCACTATTGCTGTCATAATTTAAACTTTTCTACCTAAAATACAAATACATCAATAAATAATATGTTGATTTTATAAAAATACAACAAAAAAAAGAGCGGATAGTGGGAATCGAACCCACGTCACTAGCTTGGAAGGCTAGAGCTCTACCATTGAGCTATACCCGCACAATGGAGGAGGTAGGATTCGAACCTACGTACGCTCACGCGGACAGATTTACAGTCTGTTACCTTTAACCACTCGGTCACTCCTCCGCAAAAATTTGTTAAGAGAATACTATTTTAGCATCTTAACTTAAGCTCTTATTGTATTTAATACTAAACGCCTAAAATTAAAAAATCAAGCAATAAAACCTACCCTGATTAAAATCATGCAGATTTCATTTTATATAACACAATATTGCCAATAAAACGCCTAAACAAATAATGCGAATCATGCGTACCTGGCGCTTCTTCTGGATGATATTGCACAGAAAAGACTAGGTAATCTTTCATCATTATTCCCTCTACACTATTATCAAATAGAGAAATGTGAGTAATTTCAACATTACTTGGAAGAGAAGCTGAATCAACAACAAAACCATGATTTTGGCTAGTGATCTCAACTTTTCCACTAATTACATCATAAACTGGATGGTTACTCCCTCGGTGACCTATATCCATCTTGATGGTCTTTGCCCCCAAAGTAATCGCAAGTAATTGATGGCCCATGCATATGCCAAAAATTGGTATTTTAGATTTTATAATAATGTCTATTTCTGAAACTACACTTTCTCCTATTTCTTGCGGATCACCAGGACCATTTGAAAGCACTATACCATCTGGATTCATACTCAACACTTTTTGAGCAAAACCTGTGCTTGGTCTGATTAATTCAACTGTACAACCAAGTTCTATTAAGCGTGAAACTATACTGATTTTTACGCCAAAATCAACGATTACAATCCTATATTTTGCATTAAGGTCAATAGCTCTATCTGATGTCATTCCAGTGCGTGACACTGGAATCCATATATTTTTTGCTGGATCCGAGTAGTCAGCTACTTGGATGACAAAGTGCTCCGCTAGTCTATTATTTTCAAAACTGTTATTTAAACTAACCTTATTAGTTATTTCTATCCCATTTACAGGTTTGTATTCCTTCAATTTGTCTAATGCATGCGCCTTACTCGATGAGCATATCATTCCATTTTGAGATCCATGTTCTCTCAAATGTCTTGTTAAAGCTCTAGTATCAACTCCTGATATCCCAATCACGTTATTTTTCTCTAACCAATCATTTAAACTGATATATGAAGAAGGGTGGGACATAGAAGAAAGTTCACGCATAACCACACCACTTGCAAAAATTTTCTTTCCTTCATTATCTTTATGATTTATTCCAATGTTACCAATATGAGGAAAAGTGAACGTTATAATTTGATCGGCAAAAGAAGGATCAGTTATAGTATGCTGATAACCGGTCATACCAGTGGTAAAACAAACCTCGCCTATGCACTTGCCTTTTTTACCTACTGATTTTCCCCAAAAGCACTTGCCATCTTGTAAAATTAAAACTGCGTCCTGCACTTCATTATCTATTTAACTGATTCAAAACAGTATACAAGAATTTCAAATAATACGTAACTCTTTCTAAAATTCCAAATTTAACCACGAAGCAGCAAAAAATAACATGAAAAACTTTTAATACAATCTTTCATATAAAATATATAGTTGACTACCTTCATATTTCGTATTAGATATAGGTAAATCATAAGTAAAGTGGAGGGTAATAATGAACACTGGTACAAATCAATCAAAAAAAATAAATGAGAAGTGGTTAGCTGGAGGAATTGGCGCGCTATTATTTGTAATGATGCTACCGTCGATTCTTCTTTTAGCAAAAATAGCTATAGGGCTAATTATGGTTTCAGTTGCAGCAATAGCGATAAAAGTTGCCTTAAAAACAATATCGAATGCTTTAGAGGATAAACAGGCAGATCAAAGCCAAGCGACGCAACAAACAACACAAAGTAAAATTATAAACCTGGCTATTGGATTAACATCTATATTCGTAGGAGGATTATCACTATTCATTATAGCACAAACTGGCTTAATTGCAGCATGTGCAGCTATAACTGCTTTAGCTCTACACGAATATGTTAAAAATCAAGAAATAGGAAAAGAGATAAATGATAAATTCGATAAGGTAGCTGACGATACAATCAATTTTATTGTTAGCAGTGTTGAAAAACTTATTCCAACAAAGCCGCCAGGCATAACAGCCTAAACTGTCTCCGTTCAGGGCATAAGTGTTACAAGTAGCATTATATAAAGCGATTAATGGCATCCTCCTGATAATAGAATAATTGTATCTGTTCAGGGGCATCGCAAATATTGAAGCAAAAGTGGTCAGTGCTTACTATACGAATATTGTGATTTGAATCCACTAGGGAGGATGTCATCCCAGTGCCCAGACACTGGGATCCAGGGATTTTGATTAGAGATTAAATTGGTGAGTATAAAAGTAGCTAATCCTACGTTAAAATACAACGTTTTTAATGGGACTGCGTAAAAGGGCTGGATTCCAGTGTCAAGCACTGGAATGACACCTTTGTGTTTGAGGCAAAACCTGCTATAACATTTCTTCGCAAACAAACGTTCGTACAGTTATGTATCAGCTACTTTCATGGCACCATTTGTTGTAAACTCACATTTCTCTATGATTATCTTTATTTGCCGCTTTCCCGAACGGATGCTCTACAGTTATTTCTTCATTAATAGAGCGAGGTGCACCGGAACCAGGTACAACGATATTCTCGTGCGATTGCATATCCTTCTTTTCCTCACATGGTGTTTGCTTAATGAAATGTGCTGCTAAAACTTCATGTAAAGCTTTACCTTTTATAAGCACAGCCTCGTTTTGCTTAGCTAACTCTAAAATTTTCTTTGGTTCAACATCTTTACCGTCAATAGTTGATTTTTTAATACTAACTTGACCTAAATTTATATTTAGAACAACAGTACAGTTAAGGTCTTTTCCAGATTCATCTTTTGCATCCCAACTAATTTCGATGTCACATATTGCAAATTTTGTAAAGGAGTAGTTCCTCTGTTGTTTCTCATTCTTCTCAATTGTTACTATTCTTTTATCATTACTGTATATTTTTACTCTTTATACCTCATTTTTAATTGTTTCCATCCTTTTAATCTTTTCGCTAAAAAGACGACTAGTTTCTAAACTCTGTCCAGGTTTAGTAATGTTGATACTAAGATTATCATAATGATTAACAAGATGTCCTGCCTTTTTGTCTGGCCAATAACATCCATCAAAGAAACCAATTAGATCATCTTTGTTTAGAAATTCTTTTGCATCATTCATTCCTTCGTCAATTCGAAGAAGATATCTACCCAACCTCTTTTTAAAATTTTCTTTTAACTCCTCCTGATCTTTAGAAGTAAGCTTCTTATCCAATATATCCATTATTTCTCTTTGCTTACTTAATACCACATAGTTAAAAAGGAAAATGCTCTCCTTCTCCCGTCGATAATAGTTTGCTATTTTGTCAAATGGATCCGCTGGCCGGCCGTTATTATAATTTATAGAATCAGAAGAATCTTGACATTTATTATCCTTAAAATTGAAATTCAATTTTTCAAAATCTGATAACACTTCTTCTGCCCTATCTTTAAAAGACTGAAGTCTATCTTGAAGTTCTTTTCCATA
>NZ_JAPQLM010000084.1:0-4139 GCF_028981765.1 Wolbachia endosymbiont of Drosophila seguyi | reverse complement strand
TTATTCACTATCCATTTTTTAAGTTGGCGTTTTTTAATGTTTTAAATGCTTTATAAGCGTATTTCAGCTTGTGTAGGTAAAAACCCAGAAATTTGATAAAGACATAGAGTGCACATAGTGCAAAAAATTAAACATGAGACGCCAGATACGTGAGTTTTTTTGTCATTTAATCTGTACAGAGAAGATAAATAAATAGCTTCAGTTTCATGATAAGGGGGCTGGCGGAGTTTGTCAAGCAAGTTTTTTCGTTTCTGTTATATGGTTATGCAAGAAGTCTATTGTATGTTTACACTCTGCATTAAAGCTTTTAGTTAAGAGCATATCCATCCACCGCCGATAACTTGCTCATCTTTATACGCTACACAGGCTTGACCTGGACTGATGCCAAAGTAATCGTCGTTTAAAATGACACAGGCTTTATTTTTTTCGTCAGTTGAATGTATTGTTGCTAAACTTCCCACATGTGATGATCTCAGCTTCACAGTTACTTCCATACCTTCCTTTGGTTGTTCTAACCAATTTAACTCCTTGATCAATATTTTTTTTTGCATTAATACGTTGATCGGACCTACTATAACCTCATTATTTTCTGTATTAATTTTTATCACATAAAGAGGTTCATTGTGTGCGATACCCAAGCCCTTTCTTTGCCCCACTGTAAAATTTACTATGCCACTGTGCTCGCCTAGCACTTTTCCATTAACATCCACTATTTTACCTTTCTGTACAGATCGTGGAGCTAATTTAGCTATTGTTTTACTATAGCTTTCGGAAACAAAGCATATATCTTGACTGTCCTGCTTTTCAGAAATTTGTAAGCTGAAATACTTTGCTAATTTTCTTATATCACTTTTATAGAACCCACCTAGTGGAAATCGCAAAAGCTTCAATTGCTCTTGAGTTGTAGCAAACAAAAAATAACTTTGATCTTTACTTTTATCAATGCTTCTGCACAACTTTACCTCACCATTTTTTTCTAACCTTCTCACGTAATGTCCTGTTACGAGCACATCCGCACCAAGATTTTTTGTAACTTGCAATAGATCACGAAATTTTACCGTTTGGTTACATCTCACGCATGGTATGGGAGTTTCCCCACGCATATAGGTACTCGCAAAATCCTCTATTACTTCCTTTTTGAATATTTCCTCATAGTTTAAAATATAGTGAGGAAAGCCAACACTTTTAGCTACACGCTTAGCGTCATAAATATCCTGTCCAGCGCAGCATGCGCCCTTTCTTGCGTTAGCATTACCGTCGGTGCCATAGAGTTGAAGAGTCACACCTACCACTTTGTACCCAAGGTTATGTAGCAGTGCTGCAGCAACGGAGCTATCAACTCCCCCGGACATTGCAACAACAGCCTTGGTCTGGTGCGGAGCTTTATCTTTTAGCAGAGGTTCTATTTCAAATTCTTTTAGCATAATCGCCTTAATTTATAAACACAAACTTGGTGTCATGCAAGTAGCTGACACTGGAATCTAGTTTCTATTACACAATTTCATCGAAACAGCATACTTGTTTATAGTCAATTTTTCTGGATCCCAGTGTTGGCTACTTGGATGACATCTTTATGCTTGAGGTAAAATTTGCTATAAAATTCGATGAACTACCTTTAAAAATAATTTAATCCTGCTTAAATAAAACATGGCCAAAATAATCCATGTTTTCAAGCACTTTTCCGCTACCCAGAGCAACACAACAAAGTGGGTCATCTGCAACACGAACCGGTAATTTTGTTGTTTCACTGATAACTTTACCTAGATTACGTAATAATCCACCACCACCGGATAAAACTATTCCTCTATCGACTATATCAGAAGAAAGTTCAGGTGGAGTGCTCTCCAGCGCAGTCTTAATAGCAGAAATTATCTGATGTACAGGCTCTATTAAACTCTCTGCAACTTGGTATTCTGATAAAAGCATTTCTTTTGGCATGCCACTCACTAAATCCCTGCCCTTAATTATCATTCCCTCTTTGTTATTTTCACCTGGCAGACTGGCTGAACCTATGCTTTTCTTAATTTTCTCAGCGGTTGTTTCACCGATTAATAATTTATGATTTTCACGAATATATGACTTTATTGCCTCATCCATAATATCGCCACCTACTCTGGCAGAACGTGAATAAACAATTCCGCCTAAAGAAATAATTGCAACTTCAGTTGTACCGCCTCCTATATCAACAATCATAGAACCCTCAGGTTCAGTAACCGGGAGCCCAGCTCCGATTGCTGCAGCCATTGGTTCTTCAATTAAAAATACTTCATTTGCACCAGCACTTTCTGCTGCATCTTGTATAGCACGCCTTTCAACTGGCGTGGATCCAGATGGAACGCATATGATAATATTAGGTTTATTAACAGTGAATTTTGTGTTTGCACTGCGTATGAAATATTTTAGCATTTCTTCCGCACTTTTAAAATCAGCAATAACTCCATCCTTTAAGGGCCTTATCGCCTCTATTTCTCCAGGCGTTTTCCCAAGCATCATTTTAGCTTTTTTACCAAAAGCATAAGGAACGTAACTTCCTTTTTCTTTTATTCTTGCTACAACTGAAGGCTCATCAAGCACTATTCCCTGATTTTTCTGATAAACTAAAGTGTTTGCAGTACCAAGGTCTATAGCAATATCGCTAGCAAACAAACCTTTGAAAGTAAAAAGGCTATAAAACTTTCCGGTTAATTTTCGAACAAAATTCATACATAACTCAAGAAAACCATTTATTAAGACAAATTATACTTTTCAGATAAGTAGTAAGTAACACACTCAACGTCTAAACCCTTACCTGTTACTTTTTTTAGCAGTTCCAGGCCACACTTTGCACTGTATATATTTTGAGATAACCAACTGATAAGTAAACTAAAATCTCCTTTTATTATAGCACTTAATGATTCGTAATGATTCTTTTTAACGCAAGAGAAAATCTGCACAGCAGCAATTAAAGCAATAATTTTTATAGGAAAGTAGCCCATAACACCGCTTGCCCAATATTCATCTTGAAAATAAGTGTTTAGCTCATTTTCAGCTTTTACTGGAATTTTATAGTGCTTCATACCTTCCAGCCACGCATCATGCAGGTCTTTGACTTCCAATGTACCATTTATTATATCTTGTTCTAACCTAGTTCTCAACATAATATGAGCTAACAGACTAAATTCATCTGCATTTTTTAAAAAAGAAGAAAGGTTTATTTCATTGAAAATCAAGTACAAATTTTCAACACTGCTAACTTTCTCGTTAGTTTTGCCTTTTATAGCAAATTTCTCTTTTATGTGTGGTTGAATAAACTCAATAAATTCTCTGGATGTTCCAATCATCCTTTCCATGAATAACCCTTGAGTTTCATACATAACATGTCTCGTAATTGGACTACTTATAGAATTTTGCGCTAAACATTTTTGATAAATTGCATAACCACTATGCCGTAAAAGTGAAAATAAACCATAACAAAAATCAGATTCATCATAATCTATAGGGTAGTAATAAGAAGTACGAATCTCATTTAGTGCAATACCCATTTGCTGTAAACATAATGAGCCAAGTTCAATCTGTTTCTGAGTAGCAACTTTTTGTATATTAGTAACCTTATCCTTTTTCTGCTTTTCAATTATTTTATCTACATTTTCGCTAAAAAATTTGCCTACCTTGGGGAATACTTCCCTTATATTCTTTTCTGTGATATCAGAGTCATAGTCAGCAAGCAGTGAGTCGTATTTTGAGCATTTTAATTGCTGCGATTTTATAGAAGCTACTTCGCGAATGAGTGTGATTAAATCAGTAAAACGTTCTTTTAGTTTTTCTAAGTTACTGGTTTCAGAATGGGATAGCTTCCATAAATTTTGGCATTCAACCTTAGCTTTGGATAAAGACTTTACTAAATCAATAGGAACAGCACTGTTGCTTTTATGTATTCTCTCTATTAACTTTAGCTGCTGAGTATTTGCACTTTTTTTGTTACCAAGAGCATCTGCTAATGATTCCTTTATTGCGTCATGAGAGATAATTTCATGTCTGATTTCTTCTAGAAGACTCATTTGTTCAACTTTGTCCTCTATATTCAATTGGCTTTGGTTTAGTTATTTAGTTATTTAGTTATTTAGTTATTTAGTTATTTAGTTATTTAGTTATTTAGTTAT
>NZ_JAPQLM010000083.1:0-22451 GCF_028981765.1 Wolbachia endosymbiont of Drosophila seguyi | reverse complement strand
CCTCGATGAAAACAATATTTTTTATACTTATAATTTAGCTGTTATTCTAGATAAACTTTCAGATTTTCAAAATGCTACAATATTCTACTTAAAATTGTTGAACATGGCTACAACTTCGAAAGATGTGAGTGAAAAAATACCTTTATACAAAGTGACAGCAAGACTAAAATTTATAAAACTTCACAGCACGCACTCAAAGATTTCATAAAAGCTTATAGCTCACCTAAATCTAATTTATCGTATCTGTTCAAGGGAGTGGCTAATGTGCAAATATTGAAGCAAAGTGTGTGAAACACAGATGTACGAACATTTGTTTGCAAAGGTAATTTACACAACAAATGCATAACTGTACGAACATTGTGATTTTGGCCCATCAGGAGGGTGTCATCCCAGTGCTTGACACTGGGATCCAGGAATTTTATTAAGTTGGCGAGCATAAAAATAGCTGTTTTATGTAAAAATACAACGTTTTAATGATTATGAAAAAGCTGGATTCCAGTGTCAAGCACTGGAATGACACCATTCTTTTTTCTGGATCCCAGTGTCGGCTACTTGGATGACACCATTTATTGTAAGGACTTACCTCACATTTACTCTATGATTATCTTTTTAGATCACCTTGTCTACCTATTTTGCCACTCTGCTGAACGGATACAATTTATTGCTATTTTTGTTTACAATAATAATATTGAGCTATAGAATTAGATCTAAAGGGGCAATTAGCTCAGCTGGTAGAGCATCTCGTTTACACCGAGGAGGTCGGCAGTTCAAGTCTGTCATTGCCCATTTGCTTAACTGAATGTTAGTATTATTAATTACTTCAATTAAAGTATAGAAAATGCAGGATAATATAGTACCAATCTCAATAGTAAAAGAGCTGGAAGATTCTTATCTTTCCTACGCAATGAGCGTTATCATAAGCCGGGCTATACCTGACGTGCGGGATGGATTTAAACCTGTTCACAGGCGCATATTATATGCAATGTCAAGAGCTGGATTCGATGCCGGTAAGCCATATAAAAAGGCAGCTCGTATAGTTGGGGATGTAATGGGGAAATATCACCCACATGGTGATGCAGCTATTTACGATTCCTTGGTTAGAATGGCCCAAGATTTCTCTCTTCTTTTACCACTTGTTGATGGGCAAGGTAACTTTGGTTCGATAGATGGAGATCCACCAGCTTCAATGCGATACACAGAAGCAAGACTTCAAAAAGTGTCGCACTTTTTACTGAATGATATTGATGAAGATACAGTTAATTTTAGGCCAAACTACGATGGAAATGAAACAGAACCAGTTGTGCTGCCTGCAGAGTTTCCGAATCTATTGGTAAACGGTGCAAGTGGTGTTGCAGTTGGTATGGCAACCAATATTCCTTCTCATAATCTTGGAGAAATAATAGATGCTTGTATATTATATGTAAATAATCCTGAAGTTACTTTGGATGAGTTACTTGAAGTGATGCCAGGGCCGGATTTTCCAACTGGGGGAACAATTCTTGGAAGGTCTGGAATAAGATCAGCATTTGCAACTGGTCGTGGATCAATTGTTGTGCAAGGCAAGACTCATATAGAAGATCTGCCACAAGATAGGCAAGCAATAGTGATTGATGAAATACCTTACCAGGTAAATAAAGTAAAATTAATTGAGAAGATAGGTGAGCTTGTAAAAGAAAAAAGAATTGATGGTATAACAGAAATTAGGGATGAGTCCGATAAGTCTGGTATTAGAGTAGTAATTGACCTCAAAAGAAATGCTGAAGCAAGTTTTATACTTAATCAAATATTGGGGCTAACTCCACTAAGAAGTAGTTTTAGTGTTAACACTTTAGTGCTCAATAACAACAGGCCTGCTTTGATGTCATTGAAAGAAATCATAACTGCTTTTGTTGATTTTAGAAAAGAAGTATTAATCAGGAGAACAGAATTTCGTCTAAGAAAAACGAGGGAAAAAGCTCATATATATATAGGGCTCTACATTGCGGTCCTCAGCATAGATGAAGTGATAAAAATCATCCGCGGTGCAAAAGATCCTGCGGAAGCAAGTAGAGAACTTTTAAATAAAGAATGGAAAACTTCGAATGAAATCAATACTATTATCGAGTTGATTTCAGATAGCGCAAGCTTTTTGAAAGATGGAGTGTATAGATTAACTGAACTACAAATTAAAGCTATCCTTGATATGAAACTGCAGCGTTTAACAGGCCTTGAAAAAGACAAATTAGAAGCTGAGCTAAGTTCAATGATCAACCTGATAAAAGAATATATCGCTTTTCTTGGCTCAGGAGAGAAGTTGATGAAAGAAATAAAAAACAATCTACAAGAAATAAAGAACAGATTTGCTGTGCCGCGAAAAACTTCAATAGAAGAGTCAGACGCGGACATTGAAGCTGAAGATCTAATTCCACAAGAGGATATGGTGATAACCGTAACTATGAATGGTTATATCAAGCGTGTAAAACTTTCTCACTACAGAACTCAGCGTCGTGGTGGAAAAGGAAAGCTAGGACAGGGATTAAAAGAAGAGGATGTAATCACAGAATTATTTGTTGGAAATACCCATACTAGCTTTTTATTCTTTTCTAACATTGGTCGAGTTTATAGATTAAAAGTTTATAAGTTACCTCTTGCAGAGCCAACCGCACGTGGAAGAGCACTTGTTAACATATTTCCGCTTAGCGATGGTGAAACTATAACTAATATCATGCCATTGCCAAGTGAAAATGACGAAAATCAAAACATAGTTTTTGCTACTGCCTATGGAAACATAAGGCGTAACTCCTTAGCGGACTTTCACTATATTCCAAGCAATGGAAAAATAGCAATAAAGCTCGATGAAGGAGACAAATTAGTATCGGTTAAGGTATGTAATGAAATTGACCATGTTTTACTTTCAACAACGCTTGGAAAAAGTATCAGATTTGTTGTAAGTGATGTGCGTCAATTTAAGAGTCGCAATTCAGATGGCGTAAGAGGTATCAAACTTGTAAAGAATGACAGCGTGATATCCATGACCATATTAAATGGGATAGGTGTAGCAACAGAAACAAAAGAACTTTACTTAAAAGTTCCACTTGCAAAAAGACTGGGGACTGCAATTAATAACTCCATTGATTCTAAATTGGAAAAGACTTTGAATGATTTAGGAATAGATAACGAATTATTCTTAAAACTTGCAGTGAATGAGGAGTTTATATTAACTATTACTGAAAATGGCTTTGGTAAAAGAACTTCTGCGTATGAGTATAGAGTAACTAACAGGGGTGGTGTTGGTATCACCAATATTCTTACTACTAGCAGAAACGGTAATGTTGTTGCTAGTTTTCCAGTTGAGCAGGGTGATAATATAATGCTTATTACAGATAAAGGAAAGTTAATTCGCATTTCGGTCAATGAGATTAGAATTGCAGGACGCAGCACTCAAGGAGTCACTCTGTTTAAAACAGAAAGTAGAGAAAAAGTGGTGTCAGTAGCGAAAATTGAAGATCCTGATTCCACTGAAGATAGTATTTTTGAAGTTGAAAACTCTATCGCTTCTTAACCGTAGTATAGGTTAAACAAAAAGCGCAAGTTTTTGTTGATTAATACACAGTATTTAAATTAAAATATATACTTATGGCTAAGTAAAGATCAATGGACAAAAAATTAACTAAAAATAAAAAACCACTGGCAGACAAAGAGGATAAAAAAACACCTCCTGTTAAAGATCTTACTAAAAATAAGAGTAGGAGAGATTTTATAACATTAACTACATGCGCTATGGCAGGTATAGGAGCTGCAAGCGGACTTTGGCCACTGGTTAAATCTATGAATCCTTCTGCTGAAGTTCTAGCAACTTCCACAGTGGAGGTGAATTTGTCTGGAATTCAGGAAGGACACGGAGTAAAAGTAAAGTGGCAAGGTAAACCAGTATTCATTCGTAGACGCACAAAGCAAGAAATTGAGGCTGCAAGAGCTGTGAATGTGAAGAGCTTGAGGGATCCTCAATTAGATGAGCAGAGAGTATACGAAGGAAAAGACGAATGGTTAATTATGCTTGGAATATGTACACATCTTGGGTGTGTACCGGTTGACCACGCTACAAGAGATGGTAATGGTTGGTTCTGTCCTTGCCACGGTTCATATTATGATACATCAGGTCGAGTAATTGGGGGGCCTGCACCGAAAAATATGGCTGTACCTGATTATTTTTTTCCCAGTGAGAATGTTGTGGTAATTGGCAAGAAGGCTTAACGAATATAAATAAACTCGTTAAAAAAAACTCACAGGATCAACATCTATTATCACTGCAATACTCGAATTCAAGTTACAATTTTTAATCCAATATTTCAGCTTTTTTTGTATGGATAGACTATGCTTATTGTGTATTTTTAATAATACCCTATACCGATACTTATTATTTAAAAAATTTATCGCTGCTGGTGATGGGCCAAGAATTTCAAATTCCTTTTTGTCTACACCTACATTTTTTTCCTGGATACAAATAGTTGAGCTACTTGAATGACAGAGAAGAGATTTTACTATTTCATTCGCTGCTTTTTGTGTTGCAATCTGATTCTTACCACAGATTATAAGCGCTATTAATCTGCTAAATGGTGGCATTTTGGCTTCGCGTCTTGACTTAAGTTCGATTTCATAAAATGAGTCTCTTTTTTGATGCAGCAATGCTTTTATTATTGAACTTTCAGGATTATTGGTTTGCACTATTACCATTCCTTTTTCATTAAACCTTCCTGATCTGCCTGCAACTTGGTGCAATAATTGATACGTCTTTTCCGCTGCTCTCAAATCAGAATTTTCGAGACTCAAATCTGCATTCATTACTCCAACCAAAGTTAATTTGGGAAAATTGTGCCCTTTAGCAATTATTTGTGTGCCGATTATAATGTTCACCTCTTCTTTCAATATCAAGTCAATTACGTTACTAACCGACTTCTGATCGCTGCTTATCATCGCAGTTTTTGCGTTTGGTATTAATTTCACCATTTCTTCAAGCAACCTTTCAATTCCTATGCCGTAGAGGGACAATGGCTGTTCACTTTGGCAATTAGAGCATTTCTCTGGAAGTTTTAATTGATAAGAGCAATGATGGCACAAAAGAGCATTTTTTTTCTTGTGATATGTAAGCCAAACAGCACAATTTAAGCAGGAAATTTTATATCCACACTTTTTACAAATTGCCAGTTGTGCATACCCTCTGCGGTTTAGAAAAAGCATAACCTGCTGTTTTTTCTCTATGGTTTGTTTGATGCTTTCAAAAAGCTCAGAGGAGATCCATTGCTTGTTGTTCCTCATATCTACTACTTTAATGAGTGGCAATTCTGCACCACCAAATCGTTTAGTTAGCTTTACATGATTGTAATTCCCGTTTTTAACATGATGAATCGTTTCAAGCAGTGGAGTAGCTGATGATAAAATAATCGGAATATTTTCAAATTTGGCTAAGATTATCGCCATATCTCGAGCATTATATATAATTCCCTGTTCTTGTTTAAAAGATGAGTCGTGCTCTTCATCAACGATAATCAATTTTAGGTTTTTATAAGGCAAAAAAAGTGCTGATCGTGCACCAATAATTATCTGCGCATTTCCACTTGCTATATTGAGCCAATTATTCCGGCGAGTTTTTGGAGTGAGTCCTGAGTGCCATTCAACTAAGTTTTTTGATATCTGACCGCGAACACGATTTACCAATTGTGAAGTTAAAACAATTTCAGGTAGGAGGATTAAAATTTGTGTATTACCTTCTCCTGATGTCATTTCAACATATTCTGGTGTCATACTAGTACGTGGCAAAGACGGTATGCTAAATGTTACAGTGGGTTTTGCCTTGAGTATAAAGGTGTCATTCCAGCGCTTGACACTGGAATCCAGGAATTTTGATTGTAAATTAGGTATTGGTTTTAAGTTAAAATAAACATTTGTAATGAGGTTATATGAAAAACTGGATCCCAGTGTCAGGCTACTCGGATAACACCCTCTTGGTAGACCCAAATCACAATGTTCGTACAGTTGTGTCTCTGGGCACTGGGATGGTAAAGTCTGAGCAGCATTTGGAACGGCAGTGTAATTCTTAATCAATTGTGCAATCACAGAGAGATAAACTGCCGTTTTTCCAGATCCTGTCTCACCATCAAGCAAAGTCACTGAATACTCATTCAAACTGCCGATTATTTTATCACTAGCTACCTGCTGTTCAGGGCTTAATTGGCAACTTATTTCACTTATTTCCTGCTTCTGCTTAGCACAAACCAATTTATCTATGTGATTTACTTTTAACACTCCTCCCATTATCACTTTGGCAAGCATACCAACAGGTATTAAGTTATACTGCGCAACCCACTCTGCAAATGCGATCAATTTTGGTCTAATATTTGGTAAATCAATTTTTTGCTCAATAAATTTTAATTCTCGGTTACTTTTATCACTGTATTCCCAAACTATTCCGATTAAGCGTTTTTTGCCAAATGGCACCACTACGTAATCTCCAAGTAAAATCTCAGTATTTTCCTCAATTGCATATGAAAATAACTGATCAATTGGAAGTGGTAGTAATACGTCAACTGTTTTTGCCATAGTGATTGAGTTTAACATTGTTTTAAAGAGCTTGTAACTTTATTAAGCTTGGCAATATAGATGAATCGGTACAGAGAAAATCTTAACGTTTAACACATTTTTCATAGTACAGACCGTATGATTGATAAATAAAATGATTTATAGAATTTGTGGAGGCTACCAATGGTCAACGACAAGATTACTTTGAACTTTGAAATAGAAAAAGGCGAACCTATAGATCGATACTACTTTTCTGCACATATAAAGCTTACAGATGAAAGCAAAAATCTTTTGCGCGAGAAGCTTGGCAGTACAATTCAATTCGATAATCTAGATGATCACTTCAATCTTAACCATGAGAATTTTTATATCTACTACAACAAATATAGTGAGCACAATGGTAGAAGTGAGCTACACGTTAGGGATGATAACGGTAAATATTTAACCTCCAATCTTCCACTTAATTACTATGGATTCTCAATGGAACTATCACCTGACGGAGCGTCAATTGCAGATTATGGTTTTTATCCTCTGTATGCAATCTATAACCCAAATCACTATGATAAAGCAAAGGAAAAAGTATTTGATGATCACGGTGAATTGTCACCAATTGCATCAAATGTGTTAGATAATTTTTTAAGCAACACAAATAGCTTAACCACACAAGATATATTACAAAATGTATTCTCACAACTGCAGAAGAAAGCTGATGAAGAAGCAGAAAGATTGGCAAGAGAGAGAGAAGCAGCAAGACAAAGGGAGGAAGAGTTAAATGAAAAGAACGAGGAGTTAAAAGAACTTGTAGAAAAGGATGAGATTAAAATATTCAAAGTGGTAAAAGGTAATGATTTAGGTAATGGGCATTCAGCAGTAGTTTTACAACTTGATGGGGAAGAAGGTGACAAGATACCTCTCGACTCTAGTAAATACTACATAGCAGAGTATAGACACCACCCAGAATGGGAAGGCGATGAATATTTAAATTTTGTTAGCCCTGATAGTGATATGCTGGTTAATTATGAAAACTTATTTTTTGTGCTCAATCAAAGCTCCTACTCAGACTTTGAAAGTGGGTTTTATTCAGAAAACAGAACCGATCCCCATAATTATGCTAAATATTCAAAGGAACCATATTTGAGTGGTGACCAGCTATCTGAAAAATTATCTAATGAATTGGAGGAAGATAGCAATCAGATAGGTACTGAATTTACAATTGATGATGAGCAAGTAGACGAAGAAGTTGTGGTAGAGAGTGAAGCCAAGTCTGGGGAGAAAGGAACGGTTGGTGAGGATAACGCAAAAAATACTATACAGGAAGAAGAATCTAACTATATAGATCAAATGCAAGCGGATGATAGCAGCAGTTATAAACCAGCTTTGCAAAGCAATCGTGATGATTATGCTGATACGAAAAAAGCTCTGCAGGAAAAATTGCATGGAGATGAAATACACAAGCAAAGTAATGAGAAAGCTCAAAAAGATATAGAAGTAAAAAAAGTAACTGTGGAAACTGACAGTAGCAGTAATAAGACTGAAAAACAAACAAAACCAACAGAAGATGAACAAGAAACTGTTATGGCAAGTGTGATAGAAAATATGGATAAAAATTCTGATATTGAAGCAGAAACTTCTAACAGTGTTGCAAATTCACAACATCCCTTAAAAATAAAGACAGGAAGTCCTCTTGAAGTGGGAAAGTATAAGGTGGAGCTGCAAGTGACATATGATGATGTAAAGAATTTTTATGATACCGTACGTGGTAAATATCATGCTGGCGATGGATATAACTACGAACAAGTAATGGTTTTATATAATGAAATTGTTAGGCCCGCTCACAATCATCATTACGAGCTGTTTACTCTTGATGAAGCACATGTTGCTAATGATCACCTGTTTATCAAGGGTCAGGATTTTGGAACTCTAAATGATTTTAATGAGATGTTCTATAAAAGTGATGAGTTAATGTGATGTAAAAAGCAAGATTCAATCTGGTGAACGAGAGTTAACTGACAGAGGAGATTGACACGTATGCCTTTATCTTTAAGATTGTTTATCAAGTATAGACATCAGCTCGCCCCATTCTCTTTTACCAATATTACTTTCTTCTCTAGTAACGTTTTCCCCTTTAATTAATTTGCGAATTATTTCTAGACCAGTTCTTGAAATACAGGCTGATTCTAGGCAATATTCAACAAAGGCATTGTAGGCCAGTGGAACCCATTTTTTTATTATATCCAGCATAACTTCTGCATAAACTCTGATTTCATATTGGGCATGCTTATCAGCTCTAAGCTTCAAAAAATGAAGGAGATTATGCAGATCTATTTTCCAATAAAATTGCGTGTAGTAATTAAGCATTAGGTTAGTTCTGGCAATTTCTCTTGCAAGCCCCTGCTCAATAAATTTTTCATAATGAGAATATACTAAATTAGAGTCATTTATTAGAGAATCTATTATTTCCTTTGAGGTATCTGGATCAAAAGCTTCCCCGCTACCTTGTTTATTATTGTCAGATTGTTTTGCAACTTGTTCTGGTTTAGGTGTATAAAATTCATTATCAAGTATTGAATACCTTGCTGAATATTCATTCACATTTGCAGTTCTATGCCTTATCCATTGCCTTGCAACAAAAATTGGAAGTTTCACGTGAAACTTAATTTCACACATTTCAAATGGAGTTGTATGATGATGTCTCATTAAATACTTTATAAGTGCTTCATCCTGACTTATCTGTTTTGTTCCCTTGCCATAAGAAACACGAGCAGCTTGAACTATAGCGCTATCAGAGCCCATATAATCCACTACTCGAATAAATCCATGGTCTAATACCTTATGTTCTTCATATAAGATTGCATCTATTTCTTTTACTATAGTTCGTTTGGTTGCTTCATTCATAAAATATCCTCAAGACGCAATGGAGATATCAGCTCCACATGAATTGAGTTTTTCATGCATTGCTTCATATCCTCTCCATAAATGATGTGAATTGTTTATTATAGTTTCTCCACCGGCTACCAAAGAAGCAAGCACCAAAGCTGCTGTTGATCTTAAGTCAGTAGCATATAGATTAGCTCCAGATAAGCTTTTTATTCCACTTATAGTAGCTTTGCTTTTCTCGATGCTGATATTAGCACCTAACTTTCTCAATTCATCTGCATGTGTAAATCTGTTTTCAAAAATGTTCTCTTCAATTACTGATATCCCATCAGCGATGCACATTGCAGACATCAGTTGTGGTTGCATATCACTGGGAAAATTGGGATATGGATCTGTCGCAACGTTAGCAGACTTAATAGAGCCATTTTTTCTGGAAATAACAATGCCTCCATCATACAGTTCAACCATAGCTCCTATAGTCTCCAACTCATTTGTAATACACCTTATATCAGATAGATTTATTCCTTCCAACTCCAACTTACCACCGGTTATTATAGCAGCTAGTGCATAGGTGCCTGCTTCTATGCGATCTGGTATTATTTGATGAACACATCCATTTAGTGCTTCAACTCCTGTTATTATGACCTTTGTATTATCAATTTCAATATCAGCACCCATTTTCTTCAGAAAATCTATTAAATCAAGAACTTCCGGCTCAGTTGCAGCATTGTTTATTGTTGTCACTCCTTCTGCAAATGTTGCTGCCATTATTACATTTTCTGTTGCGCCAACACTTATTTTCTCAAATGTGATTTCTTTTCCTTGTAGCTTTCCTTTCACTGTTGCAATTATATTATAGCCGTCAATTTCAATTTTAGCTCCCATTTCTTCTAATGCTTTAATATGCATATCAACGGGACGCTTTCCAATGTTGCATCCACCAGGAAATGCTGTTCTCGCTTTGCCAAATCTGCTAAGCATTGGACCCAATATTAGAAAAGAAGTTCTTAGCTTACTTGCGGTTTTATATGGCATCACGTGATTGTTGATATTGCTGCAGTCAATTTTCAAAGTATGGTTCGCTTTATAATTTTTATTGTGCATAAAGTTCACTTCTGCTCCAAGACTTTCAAGCAACTTAGACATTAGATGCACATCAATTAAATCAGGTACATTATGCAAAATTACCGGGGAGCTACTTAATAGACTTGCTGCCATTATTGGTAAAACAGCATTTTTTGAGCCATTAATCTTGATTTTTCCGACCAAAGGTTTGTAGTTATTTCTTATTAATATCTTGTGCATTTAATTAGATATAAAGTATAATTCATTAGTTTATTGAAGTCTTACTAAGTATAATAGATTGACCGTAAAAGGCAAAATTTGCTTTTTCTTCCTCATCATCCCAGTGTCATGCTACCTGCATGACACCTGATGCGAATTGCCCCCGAAATTTTATACTATGAATTACTCAAATGACGCTCTCGAGCTTTATCAAACCAAATAACACCAATTGCAACAATGAAATAACCAGCTGCTCCTAATGTAAGGCGAATTACTGCATCGAAAGTTGACAGAGGAGGAGACGGCATTAGAATGCTCAAAACACTATACACAAGATTATTTGTTGCATGAGCAATAGTTACTGGCCAAATCGAGTTGTCTTTTTCAAACAACCAGGTAAACATTATAGACATTGCACAAATATAAAGGGTATAAGCACAAATAGTCGGGAATGTAAAGCCATCCTTCCACAAAGCTGAGCCAGCAACCACATAAGTTGGTATGTGCCATACTGACCAAATAATACCGACAATAATTGCTCTGATATAAAAATTTGATATTTTGCTTTTAAGATTTTTCAAAAGATAGCCACGCCAACCGATCTCTTCACCAAGAGACATAATGATCTACATCACAAAGGTTGATAATAAAACAAATAACATCACTAATGGACTCAAAACTGCACTCAAATCCTTTACACGGTCTAACGTAAAAGACTCTCGGAAAAATGAAAAACCGCAATAAATTGACAAAAGATCATTGGAAATTAGCATACTTACCAGAATAAGTATAAACCCTAATAGACAGTTTTTTGGCGAACTAAGTTTAAAAAGATCCCTTACCTTCTGTTTATTATAAATGGTTAGCAAAATTGCAACTGAAGCCGGAACAAATGTTGTTAATAATGTTATGTCTTTGAAAGGTAAGCACCAAGCTATAATGCACGTCAAAAAATATGTAATTACAACAAATAATGTACAATTAATAGTGGTTAAATTCATGCATACGCCCATCAATTCCTTTTCTGCATTATTGATCTTTATTCATAAATTGTCAATAAAATACTTCTTCAGGGATGAATAGAATATTTTTTCTTTTTGAATTGCTATTGATAGTTTAATTTTTATATGTATTCCCTTTCACAACCGTTTGTCATCCCAGTGTCACGTGCTGGGATGACAGTAGGAGAGCTGCTTGCATGACAAGAGGAGGGTACTGGAATGACAAGAGGAGGGTACTGGAATGACAAGAGGAAGACACTGGGGTGACATCAACTAAACTTGTCCAAATATGAGCGATGCATTAGTGCCACCAAAACCAAACGAATTAGAAAGTGCATATTGAATTTTATGCTCCTGAGCTTTAAACGGTACAAAATTTAAATCACATCCTTCTGAAGGCTTGTGTAAATTTAAGGTTGGCGGAATAATTCCATTATTTAACGCAAGAATACTGAATATTGCTTCAACGCTCCCTGCAGCACCAAGTAAATGTCCTATAGAAGATTTAGTTGAAGAAACAGGTATTTTATAAACGTAGTCACCGAATAACTGTTTCATTGCTATTACTTCAATTTTATCTCCAAGTGGCGTTGAAGTTCCATGTGCATTGATATACCCTACTTGATTGGGATTAATTTGTGCGCTCTTTAAAGCAAGCTGCATTGCCTTAAATGCGCCTCTTCCTTCTGGATGTGGTGCTGTAATGTGGTGCGCATCTCCTGTGAGTCCGTACCCAACCAGTTCAGCATGTATTTTTGCCCCCCTTTTTTTCGCATGTTCGTATTCCTCCAGCACCAATATACCTGCTCCTTCACCCATAACAAAACCATCGCGTTCTTCATCCCATGGCCTTGAAGCTTCTTCCGGTTTATCGTTAAATTTAGTTGATAACGCCTTCATAGATGCAAAACCTGCAATTCCAACTCTACACAGTGCACTTTCTGCTCCACCTGCAATCATAACATCCGCTTCACCAAGTTTTATAGTTCTTGCTGAGTTTATGATTGCATGCGCACCTGTTGCACATGCGGTTACTGCTGAATCGTTTGGACCTGTAAATTCGTATTTAATAGAAATATGGCCAGATATCAAATTTATTAGACTTGCAGGGACAAAAAATGGACTGACACGTCTGGGCCCTTTTTCCTGCATGGTAATAACATTTTCCTGAATTGACGGAAGACCACCTATACCAGAGCCAATAGTCACACCAACACGTTCCCGATTGATATTTTGGCTTTCCAAAATTAATGAATCATCTACTGCCTGAATAGCTGCTGCAATACCGTAATGGATAAAACGATCTGTCCTTTTTGAGTCTTTCTCAGAAATATAATCTAGTGGATTGAAATGGTGCTCAATGTTGTCTGATTGCAACGGCACCTGCCCTGCAATTTTGTAAGCAAGATCAGAAGAGTCAAATCTATCCGTATTGATTGCTTTTATGCCAGACTCACTTTTTATTAGCCTTGACCAAGTGTTGTCAACATCTGCCGCTAGTGGAGTGATTAAACCAACACCAGTGACTACTACTCTTCTGCTCATTTAACACTAACTATTAGCCTTTTTTATTATTAATGTACTCAACTATTTGCTCCATAGTTTCCATTTTTTGTGCGTCTTCATCTGGAATTTCTATTCCAAACTCTTCTTCTGCTGCCATGATGATTTCAACTGCATCTAAGCTGTCTGTACCATGCTCCGAAAGCTTTGAAGAGCTGTTGAATTTCTCTACATCCTTACTAATATGCTCTAGTATAATCTTTTTCACTTTTTCTTCTATGTCTTCTCTAGTGCTCTTTGCTAGTTCGCTATTCACATTTCTTACCAAAAAAATAACCTATTCTTTGATGTTATAAAAAATTTTTATGTTTGCAATATCTTTTATAACTGGTAAACTACAGTAAAGTTTTCTACTGCCCTAGCTGGCTAGCGTTACGTGCTAAACAATTAACAATTCAAAAATGCTAGACGAAACAACAAAAAATTTGCTTATTGTAGAAGTAAATAAACTCTTACCCGAAAATAGCGAGAATAAGCTTATATCAGCTATGCGTTATATACTCCTTGCTCCTGCAAAACATATACGCTCCTTTTTAGTCGTAGCTTCATCGCGAGTGTTTAACGCGGAAGCTAAAAAAGTAATATCAGTTGCTGCAGCAATTGAATTTGTTCATGCTTACTCTCTAATTCACGATGATTTACCGTGCATGGACAACAGTGATACTCGCAGAAGCCAGCTAAGCTGCCATAAAAAATTTGATGAAGCAACAGCAGTGCTTGCCGGAGATGCACTACTTACTCTGGCTTTTGAGGTATTATCTTCGTTAAATGAGAAACGCTGTGAGATCATAAAAGTTCTTTCTCAGGCAATAGGAATTAGGGGAATGGTGGGAGGACAGGCTTTAGATATTAACAGTGAGCATATAGATTTTAGCCCCCAACCCTCTGTCATTCAAGTAGCGGACACTGGGATCCAGAAGGCTTTGCCTACAAGCATTTCGTGCAAAAAGCCATGCGATAGTGGAGCTGAACATGAAATGGATTCCAGTGTCAGCTACTTGCATGACACCCTTTCTACCTTAAAACTACAACATTCGTACGGCTGTATGTATGACGCTGGAATGACGTCGGGCCAAGCTGATAAAATAAAAGAAATTCATTTGATGAAAACCGCAAAACTATTTGCAGCTTCATGTGAAATAGGTGCTATAATAGGGGGTGCTACAGACAAGCAACGTAAAGCGTTATATAACTATGGAATAAATCTAGGGCTTATCTTTCAAGCTAAGGATGATATTGAAGACTACGAACAAGATAAAACAAATAATCTTATGTCTGTGCTTGGTAAAAGTGAAGTAGAGGACTATATAGACGGCCTCTTTAAACAAGGCTTGGATAATTTGAGTGCGCTTTCAGGGGATACTAATTATTTATATGATTTATTGAATCAAGTAAAGAAAGATGGTTAGAAAAATTATATTACAAATGCTTATTTCCGTAGTAATGATTCTCACTTTAACTTCTGCTTTTGTGTTTACTATTGTCTATATAAACAAAGATAAACCGGAAAAAAAGGACAAGCTTTATGAGATAAATGCCACGCATGGTGGTTTGATACAGACGATAGCACATTACCTAGTGAAGCCAATACTTGAATCAGCACTTGACCGCTATATTGAAAAGCATGGGCTGACAGAATATTTAGAAGAAATAACGCAGCAAAAGGAAGAAGATTCAATAAATTTTTATGAAATTACTGAAGGCAGTGGCAGCAAGGCTTTTTGTGGCCTGGAAGTCCTATTGCAAATATATAAAATTTCTAATAATAACTCAGCAACACTCCCTAGCAAAGTTTCTGATGTTACTTTGAAAATAGGTCAAGATGACCTAAAAGAAGTGAGTTTAGGGGTAATAGGTATGAAAGAAGGCGGAGAGCGTGTAGTTACTATTGCCAATGAGAACAAAATGAATTTTAATTCTTATTACGTCAAACTGATCGAAGTAAAGGATAAATATCCCGACTCAGTAAATAATCTGATGGTTTTTAATGACTTAATTAACAAGACTGGAAAACAAGTAAGGTGCGGTGATGAGATATCGGTTAAATATAGCGTAAAGGAGCATAATGGGGAATATATAGTCAAAGATCAAACAGTGCAATTTAGGGTTGGCGATAAAAAAATACCACTTGCTATAGAGCTTGGAGTTGTGGGAATGAGAGCTGGTAATAAAAGAACTATTCTTTCTCCGCCTGACCTTTTGACTATTACTGACGATATGTTAATAAAAGACATAGATTATGATGAAGAAAATATCTCAATAATTGACTTAAGCTTAGATGTTAAGCAAGAGGTCGCGGCACACCATTCTACTGTTGAAAAACAGCCTAAAGAATATAGCTGAAATTTTAGGTCTACTGGCTAATCTTCTGAACACTCTCTATACTACTTAAAGTAGGCTTTTCGTTTTTCCTAAAGTATAAACTTAGATAAATCAAGCTGCTTCGAAATTGACTCAAGTTTATCTTTTACATACTTGCTGTCTATAATGAATTTTTCGCTATTTTTCTCAGAAGCAATGAAACTTATTTCATCTAAAAGCTTCTCCATGACAGTGTGAAGCCTTCTTGCGCCTATATTTTCCACTTGCCTATTAACTGTAAACGCTATTTCAGCTATGGTTTTTATACCATCATCAGTGAACTCAAGTGTCACATTTTCTGTTTTCATTAAAGCTATGTACTGCTTTAACAAACTAGATTCTGGTTCCTTTAATATTCTTATTAAATCCTCTTGAGTAAGTGCCTTAAGTTCTACCCTGATCGGTAATCTGCCCTGCAATTCCGGTAAGAGGTCAGATGGTTTAGACTGATGAAAAGCACCAGATGCAATAAATAATATATAGTCTGTTTTTACATGGCCATACTTAGTTGTAACAGTTGTTCCTTCAAGTAATGGTAACAGATCGCGTTGCACTCCTTCTCTGTTTACTTCACCTTTTACTTCTGTACGCGCTGCAATTTTGTCTATTTCATCCAAAAATACTATACCGTCATTACTAACAAGATCAATGGCTTCTTTGATTATCTTATCTTCATCCATTAGCCTTTCACTTTCTTCATTAATTAATATTTCACGCGCTTCTTTTACCTTCACCGTAATAGTTTTTGTTTTTTTGCTCCCGTTAAACATCTTGCCCATTATTTCTGTTACATTCATCACACCAACTTGCCCACCTGGCATGCCTGGCATATCGAAAGTAGGTAACATACCCTTGCTCTCTCTGACGTTAATAGAAACTTCTCCGTCCTCAAACTCTTTATTCCTCAACCTTTCTCTAAAAATTTTTTTACTCTCTTCGGTTGCATTTTCGCCTACCATAGAGTTTACTATTGTTTTCTCAGCTAAAATTAAAGCCTTTTTAGCTAAGGCTTTACGGGCTTTCTCTTTAACTAAAACTATTGCTGCATCAACTAAATCGCGTATTATCGAATCAACGTCACGTCCAACGTACCCTATTTCAGTAAACTTCGTTGCCTCAATTTTTATGAACGGTGCACCGGCAAGTTTTGCTAAGCGACGAGCTATTTCAGTTTTACCAACCCCTGTATGACCGATCATCAATATATTCTTAGGTATGATTTCATCACGCAATGGAAATGGAACCTGATTGCGACGCCAACGATTTCTGAGCGCAATAGCAACAGCACGCTTTGCATCATCCTGTCCGATTATGAATCTGTCCAATTCTTTAACTATCTTCTGTGGTGGCAGGTCATCTAACAAAACTTGAGTGCTGTCATTAACTTGAACATCGCTGTCATTTGAATCAAAACCACTCTTAGTATCTTTATAGAGGTTATCTTTTTCATCGTAGGTGTCACTACTGCAAGACCGCCCTTCTGAAAGGGTTATGGGCTGATTGGAAAAATTGGTGCATAAAGTTTTTTGCTTGGAAGACATATCACTCCTCTATCTTTTCAATAACTACATTATGATTTGTATAAACACATACATCGCCAGCTATCTTCATAGCCTTTTTCGCAATTTCCTCTATTGATATTCCTTTAATGTCAATTAAAGCTCTTGCTGCAGATAGAGCAAAATTTCCCCCAGAGCCAATAGCTGCGACTCCATCTTCAGGTTCAAGAACATCACCTGTTCCCGTAATTACTAATGAAATAGATTTATCTGCAACGATCATCATAGCTTCTAATTTCCTCAGATATTTATCCATTCTCCAGTCTTTTGCAAGTTCAACACATGCTCTCATTAATTGCCCTGGGTGCTTGTCAAGTTTAGATTCTAATCTTTCAAAAAGAGTAAATGCGTCGGCTGTTGCCCCGGCAAATCCAGCAATTACGGAATCACCAGAAAGACGCCTAACTTTTTTTGCTCCAGATTTTATAACAGTGTGGCCCAGTGAAACTTGTCCGTCACCTATTACTACTACACTTTTATCTTTTCTAATTGATAATATAGTAGTGCCATACATTTTATTGTTATCGTGTTGAATCATTTTTCTATCACTTTAAATAAGAATCTCATTATACTTTAATCTTTAGTCAAATTTACTAAATATGTTCAACTATAGCTTATAATATAATACCTTCCTTATAACATTTAAAGTGCAGATGCAAAACATAATTCACCCAGATTTGGAAAAAAGTATAAATAATTGGTTCGAAGCAAAATTTAATGGCCTTACATCGCCATTTTATAGCTCTATAGATCTTAGAAACTCTGGCTATAAAATCGTTCCAGTAGACGCTAATTTATTTCCTGCGGGGTTCAATAACTTAAGTGAAGAATCAAGAACGATGGCAGCAAGATTGATAAAAAGCTATTTTAAAAGACATCAATACAAAAAGGTTCTTATAATACCGGAAAATTATACACGCAATAAAATGTATATAGAAAACGTATTTGTTATAGAGAAAATACTACAACTCGCAGGTTTTGAGACTAGAATTGGCCTTTTATATAATGAAGTATACAATTTAATAGAACAGTATGAAACTGTTGTGAAAGAAAACTCTCTGCTAAAGACAACTTCAGGATTTGTGCCTGATGTTATTATACTGAACCGTGATATGACGAGCCACATTCCAGACACGCTGAAAGACGTAAAGCAAGATATAGTACCAAGCCCACTATACGGTTGGCATAGCAGGCAGAAATTTAAGTATTTTGAAATCTATCAAGAATTAGCATCTGAGTTTTGTGGCAAATTTAAAATAGACCCATGGCTAATTTCTGTGCTTACAGAGAGCTGTGATGGAGTTGATTTTGATGATGATTTGTCACTAGGAGCAGTAGCAACTAAAGTTGACCAAATATTATCTCTAGTGCAAAAAAAATACGAAGAATATAAAATAAAAACACAACCTTACGTTTTTATCAAAGCAAGCAATGGCACATATGGGATGGGCATTATAACAGCAACAAGTGGAGAGGAAATATTAAACCTCAATAAAAAAAAGCGTCATAAAATGAAAAAGATAAAAGAAGGAATAGCAATCAATAGCGTTATTATACAAGAAGGTGTACCAACCATTGACATGTTTAAAAGCAGTTCTGCAGAACCGCTAATATACTATATAGGAGATACTTCAACATGTTACTTATACCGATGTAATAGCAGAAAAGATGTATATTCTAGCTTGAATGCCACTGACTGTGAGTTTCATGATGTTAGCCAGGTTGTAGAAGGTAAAATTCTATCACTTTGGAGTATTGTTAGCAAATTAGCAGTACTAGCGTTGGCAGTAGAAATAAAATCTTTTCATCCCTAATTCTTATACCTCTACAGTGCTGTCATTAGAACGACCGTTTATATTATGAACATCATCAAGTTCAGTGGAAGGATCATCATTGACAGGTTGATTAAACAACTTATCAAGTTGAACTGCAAGAAATACTGCACTATATATTATGCTGACTGTTACGCTTAAGTTGAAATTATAGATTATACCACTACCCAAGTTTATTGGTATAGTTGGAGTTTCTATCCTTCTTAATATGAAGTTTAATAAACCTAACGACAAAGTTAATGTGCTGATAATAAGGTCCTTCTTACACTTAGCAGACTTTTCAGGATCCTTATTATCCAGATATTTCTTGCATGTATAATAATAGCTTATAGGTTCTGAAATGAACAAAAATAGGATCGTTGATGTTGAACTAATATAACTTGTTACATCTGCATTACCTTTAGCCAAAAAATGGATGACTTTCAACATCATCAATGCTTCTATGGTGCTGCTTGCAAGATTAGCCGATTTACCCACAATTTTTGCCAGCTCTTTTTTACTCTCAGGGTTTCTGTAATCCTTAATTAGATCCTGTAGAGTAAATGCAGAATGGGCAATGTATAGAATAGATGTCGGAAACTTTACTAGTCGAGCAACATTCCGTATAAGAAAGATATTGGATCTATTATTGTCAATGAACTCGCAGCAAAATTGCAGTGAAATCTTACACAATAGGGCTGTTAAACCTGTTGTGATGCAGATTACCTTCCTGAAATCATGATCATAAATATCATGCACCCTTTGTGCGAGTATGTTAGATTTCTTTTTTAGCTTGTTTGGCATGAAATAGTTAATAACTTCCTGTTATTCTATCACATAAAATCCTAAAAGAAAAGCCCTATGAATCAGGACTTTAAGGGAGATTTATGCACAAATCGGCTAAGCATTTTATAAACAAGGGATCGGTACTGAGAGTTGGCACACGAAAGTAATATCCATCCTTGATAATTGCTTTATATTCTATATCAAGTTCAACTAGAGTTTCTGAATGCTCAGAAACAAAAGATATAGGTGATAGAACTACAGGTACACCATCAGCTTTTGCGCGTAATAGCTCACTTTCAGTGCTTGGCTCTAGCCATTTTACAGGACCAATCTTACTCTGATAACATATTGACCAATCTAAGTTATTGATAGCTAACTTTTCTACTATTAACTCTACGCTTCTTTCTACCTGTGAAGCGTAAGGGTCGCCCTTTTTAATGATACTAAGAGGTAAGCTATGGGCTGAAAATAGGACTCTTGGTTTACCGATTTTTCTAGCCAACTTATAGTACTTAGCTATCAGATTAGTGTGAGCTTCAATAAAATCTTGGTTATCATAATAACGGTGAATCATTTTTGTATTGCATTTTAGGCCATACCGTTTAGCATTTTTTTGCCAATTCTCGATGGATGACAGAGTTGTGGTAGTTGAATATTGTGGATACAGTGGCAGCAGAATTACTTCGTCAGGATCAAACTGTTTTACACTTTCAATAACTTCGTCAGCAAATGGACGCCAATAGCGCATGCAGATGAATACCTTGTGTACATGGTTTCTATTTTCGTTTAATTTTAGTTCTGAAGCATTAGCTTGCATTTTTGTATTCTCTAGAATTGGCGATTTACCTCCGATTTCCTCGTATATTTTTCGTGCAGTATTTTCTCGTTTCGCAGATATAAACTTTGCTAAAAGAAACCTAAAGGGATTCGGTAGATTGATTATTCTCCTGTCATAAAAAAGGTTGAATAAAAAAGGACGGACCGCATTTAGTGAATCAGGCCCGCCAAGATTAAATAAGATAACTGCCTTTTTCACCTACGCACTACTACAACAAGTTACTTCTGGGGTGCCTATAAAATTAGCTACACACTCATCAAATTTAGTTATAGGCACTAAATTTCTTACACTGGCATACAATAAGTGGCCTGATCTCTTCAGGTTACTCTCGGTGGATGTGAAGTTCCAATCGAAAAATGTATCGACAAAAAGACTTGGTACCGTTTCAAGAAGTTCAACAGCAGCTAAAGATAGCATTATACAACTTTGCAGGACATTCAGAAGAACCTTGAGGGGAAAAAGTAAAACTTTAACGAAAAGAGAGGTGCTACTTGTTTCATCCAGTAGTCGCCCTGAGTTAGGCGAATTATACTCGGTGTGTTTTCTATTTTGATCAAAGATAGGAAATTTTATAGTATCTTTCTTAAATTCCGCGTCTATTTCTTTTCTACTATGGTTAGTGATTTTTTCCATTAACTTCTCACGCAGATGAAAAGTTCTGACAATAAAACATGTGGCAATCATTAAGGAAGCACATAAAAGTGCGCATTGCATGAGGCTCATACTGCCTAGCATAGCTGGCAGTGCAAAACAAACAAGCGGTGCTATGATTGTCATTTCAAGAAATGGAATAGTGTTTCTTTTCATTGCAAAGGCAGCACCTTCTTTTAATTTTGTATTATGATGTGAACTATATTCCAAATAACTTAAAAATGCCAGACTAAAAGTCAAAAACCCTTTTGTTCCACAAAAAAGTGATGACTTAAAGTTACTTACTAATTTTTTAGTAGTAGATTTAGCTTGTTTTTTAGTGGTAGGCTCAGCTTGTTTAGTAGTGTTATTTTTACAACATTCACCCATACAATACCTCCTTGATGGTTTATTCTTAACTATAAATAAAAAACTGCTTTTATCAAATCAAAATTTACAATAAAATAAATCTATAAATATACTATTTTATATAAGGAAATAATATGGCAATTGAGAGAACACTTTCGATATTAAAACCTGATGCAGTAAAAAATAATATTACAGGCAATATAAATTCCTACATCGAACAATCTGGGCTGAAAATCACAGCACAAAAAATGATGTTACTAACAAAAAAACAAGCAGAGCTGTTTTATGAAATTCATAAAGATAGGCCTTTTTTTGGGGAATTAGTAGAGTTTATGACCTCTGGTTCTGTGGTAGTTCAAGTTTTAGTTGGTGAAAATGCAGTAAGTAAATACAGACAAATCATGGGAGCTACCGATCCAAAGCAGGCAGATAAAGGCACAATCAGGGGTGATTTTGCTGATGATATTAGTGAAAATAGAGTTCACGGCTCAGATAGTCTAGAAAATGCTCGTAAGGAGATAGCTTTCTTTTTTGCTGAATGTGAGTTGGTGTAGTCAACTCAGATTGGCGTCATCCAAGTAGCTGACAACATAGAAACGAAAAAACTTCCTTGACAAACCTCGCCAGCCCCCTTATCATGAAACTGAAGCTATTGTATTTGCTTTCGCCAATCTGCAGATTAAAAGGTAAGGGTTACTTAATGTATCGGCGTCTTATGTTCAATTTTTTGCAGTATATAGATACTGCATGTCTTTACAAAACTTCATCTACATCTAGATTTTTATCTAAATAAGCTGAACGCGCTTATAAAGCGTTA
>NZ_JAPQLM010000082.1:0-14299 GCF_028981765.1 Wolbachia endosymbiont of Drosophila seguyi | reverse complement strand
GTTAGTTGCAATTAAAAGCAGCTGAATTTCGCTTGTCAAGCGTTTAAAACATAAAAAACGCCAATATTTTAAAGCGGATAATAACCACGGGGCTTCTTTTGCCTTTTTTTTCGTTTGGTAAATTCCTTAATGTTTATAGCTAAACGACAATCGTCATCCCGCTGCTTGTTAGCGGGATCTAGAGATACCGCGAATGAATCGCGGTATGACGGTTCGTGGCGGCATGACAATAAGCTCGTCATCCCGCTACGTGTTCGTGGCTGAGATACTGCGGCGGTATGACGTAGGATTGCTGTCATCCCGCTACTTGTTAGCGCCGCGGCGGCATGACGTCTTAACTATAGAAAACTTGTATAGATTTTTTCTACTTCTGTGATATCATAAGCCTGTAATGATAAAATAAGTAAATATGGATAAGTCAGCGTATGAGATCATAGAACATGAGTATGACGTGGTAGTAGTAGGTGCAGGTGGAGCAGGGCTCAGAGCAACGCTTGGGATGGCTGCAACTAATTTTTCAGTTGCCTGCATTTCTAAAATTTTCCCTACACGAAGTCATACAGTTGCAGCACAAGGCGGAATTAGTGCAGCTTTAGGTAATATCGGTGAAGACGATTGGCGCTGGCATGCATATGACACAATAAAAGGTTCAGACTGGCTTGGTGATCAAGATGCAATAGAATATATGTGTAAAAACGCTGCTAAAGCTGTTATTGAACTTGAAAATTTTGGCGTACCTTTTTCTCGTACAGAAGATGGCAAAATATACCAGCGTTCCTTTGGTGGAATGACAACTCACTTTGGTAAAGGAAAATCAGCGCAGCGCACTTGTGCGGCAGCAGATAAGACTGGGCACGCAATCCTTCACACTCTATATCAGCAGTGTCTTAAATTCAACGCTGAATTTTTTGTTGAATACTTTGTGATTGATTTAATTATGGATAGCGAAACATGCTGCGGAGTTCTTGCTTGGTCGCTATGCGACGGCACATTACATAGATTTCGTGCGCATAGAGTGGTGCTAGCAACAGGTGGATATGGACGTGTTTATTTCTCTGCAACAAGTGCGCATACCTGCACAGGTGATGGTAATGGCATGGTAGTAAGGGCTGGATTACCACTTGAAGATATGGAATTTGTACAATTTCATCCAACAGGAATATATGGCTCAGGGTGCTTGATGACAGAAGGATGCCGTGGTGAAGGGGGGTACCTCGTTAATTCTCAGGGCGAGAAGTTTATGGAACGTTACGCACCAAAAGCAAAAGATTTAGCTTCCCGTGATGTGGTAAGTCGCGCAATAACAATTGAAATTAGAGAGGGAAGGGGGGTTGGACCAAAAAAAGATCATATGTATTTAACTATAGCGCATCTTGATCCGGAAGTAATAAAACTCAGATTGCCGGGCATCAGCGAAACCGCAAGAACTTTTGCTGGAGTTGATGTCACTAAAGATCCAATACCGGTCATTCCGACTGTTCACTATAACATGGGTGGCATTCCAACCAATTATTATGGAGAAGTGATCACGCTGAAGCAAGGTAAGGAAGAGGTAGTAGATGGGCTATTTGCAATTGGAGAAGCTGCGTGTGTCTCTGTGCACGGTGCAAATCGACTTGGCTCTAACTCGCTTCTTGATCTTGTGGTTTTTGGTAGAGCTGCAGCGCTCAGAGCAAAAGAGAAGCTAAAGTCCGGTACACCACATAAAAAATTGCATTCAGACTGCACAGACTGGATAGTAGATAGATTTAATAAAATGCGATTTGCTTCCGGTGGGCTAAAAGTAGCAAAAATACGCGGTGAAATGCAGAACACTATGCAAAAATACGCATCAGTTTTCCGTGTTGCTGAAGTTTTAGAAGAAGGCAAAAAAGCTATAAAAAAGGTAGCAAAAATGATGCCTGATATTTCACTTGAGGATCGCAGTATGATGTGGAACAGTGATTTAGTTGAAGCGCTGGAGCTTGCTAACATGATCCCACAAGCGGTTATTACCATGGAATGCGCAGCTAATCGGGAGGAAAGCAGAGGTGCACATGCTCGTGAAGACTTTCCTGAACGTGATGACAAAAACTGGATGAAGCACACTATAGCGTGGCTTGAAGAAAAGAAAGGGCAAATTAACGTAAAAATTGATTATAAAAAAGTGGCTGAAAAAACTCTGAGCGGTGAGATTGATTTCATAGCGCCAGAGAAGAGGGTTTATTAGTCAGCCCATCTAGCTTATTCATGAATTGACGTAGTATTGATACATCGCTCATTTTAGTAGCTGGGTTTTCTGTATGCTCTGATTGATCTGATGCTCTAGCATTAAGAGCATTTTCTAACTTTAAGTAAATAGGGTAACACATTGCACAAACCGCTATGGTCACCGATAAAGCGGCTGCAGCTATCATGTTTCCTGCTAAAGCACTAAATACTGTTGCAAAAATTAAACCTCCGAGTATCCATTTTACTGGAAGACTTATATTCTTACGAGCATTCTTCTTAGAAAAATGCTCTTCAAGTTCTTCTTGTGTTTCTGGGTCAGGGCTAACACCTGTTATATCTTTGATTCTTTTTGTAGTCTGATAATATTTTTGCTTACGATGCTCTTTAGGTATTGTTATATGGTCACTTTTATTCTCAGCACCATTTTGTAACAATTCTGCACAAAATTCAGCAGTATAATAATGTTTTGTGGGCCTTGATCTAACCCACCTAGAAAAGTCTTTTAACTTACTAGGTATCTTCTCTGTTTGTCTAATTAAAGCAACTTGCGCTGGATATTTATCATCTTTATTTTGAGCGTTTATAGCCTTATGCAATTTTTCTGAAGATATTACTCCTTTTTTTTCAAAATCTAATATTAACTTCAAATATTTGATTTTATATTCTCCTTTAAGTAAAGCAATGTGGTGTAAGGCATTATTTTTATTTGCACCTTCAAGGCTAATGTTCGCCACCTCTTGCAATAGTTCTTTAAAAAGTTCTTTATCATTATTTTTAATTGCTAAATGTAACGGATAATCACTATTACTATTTGGAGTGTTTACAGTATGTGCCACAATTTCTTTAACTTTTGCTTCTGTCTTGATTTTTATTTCCTGCTTTAGCTCAGCCTTTTTAGCTAATTTCTTTAAAAATTTACAATAGTATTCATTTTGCCCCTTAGACAATTTTTTTAAGCTTTCCTCAGGTAATTCTAACTGATCATGGCTGGCTCCATGCTCTAACAATTTTGTAAGAAACTTAAGTGTGTTATCGTTATCTTGGATTGTGTGAGACTCATGTTTTTCTTTTGTTATCTTGTTAATTAGTGCCACCTGAAGAGGGGTCTGATTTTCACTATTAATGAGTTGTGCTAGATCTTTCTTGGTGACCGTTTTTATTAGAATACCTAGAAACTTGCGTTTCTGTTTCTTTTCCAACGATACGATAAGGTGTAAAATATTGTTTCCTTTTTCATCTTTTATGCTGCTAATATCCGTACAATCTTTTAGATATTTTTCAAATTTCCTGTTATTTCCATTTTTGATCGCTTTTAGTAATAGAGCATTGCTATTTGTTATTTCGTTGCTTTTCTCTACTTCTTGATCTTCATTTGCTGTATTAGGGTTACTGATTGAATGTTTCTCATAATCATCACCAGCATCGCTACTGTAGTCACTTTCAATTCCACTGTCCCTACGATCATTTTGGTTACAATATTTGCTATTATAAGTAATTTCTGAAATTGCTTGCTTTACTCGCTCTTTTGTTTCATTTGATATTTTTTTCGATCGTTCTATTGCTTTATCTAGCACTGGAAGGAAGCATTGGACATAATACCTATAATATTTTTCTTGTTCTCTAAGTGATTCTTCTAATTTAGTTAATACTTCAGGACTAGCATCTTTTTCAAATAACCTTTTACACTTCTTGAGGGTTCCATCTTGACCTCTTGGTTTTTCACGCTTGTGTTCTTCTTTTTTTACCTTTCTCTCTATAATGCCATACAATTGCTCGTCTTTTCTATCCTGCTCTTGCTTTTTATTTTTATCTATGCATTCACCTAATTTATCTGCATTAGTAGTTAGTGCAGTTATATCTATACCCATACTAAAACCTCAATATTAAAAGCTATTTAAGTTGTCAGCACTAAACTAACAACCAAGAAGTTTGACTTTTAAATTGAGCTAAACGTTGTATATGTGATCAAAATATAGGTGGAAAGGCAGAAAATTAATTTCTGTGAGAAAATTTGCCGTCATAGTTAAACCTCACTTGAACAGTTGCTACTATTTTAACCATTTAATCTTAAAAAATAATAAATATAGCTAAACTGTGAAATGTGCTATTGGCTAAAATAGGATAAGAAACTATAGCTGCAAATATCCAAATTGATGTTTTTATCAGTCTTCCAGACTTGGTTTTTCTTTTAGTTTTTTAAGTCTTTCTTTATTTAGTATGGAGCTTATCTCTTCTACACTTTTATCAATATCATCATTGATTATTACATAATCATATTTATCACGTTTGCTTATCTCTTTTTGAGCTTCGGCTAATCTGCGCTCTATTTCGCTTGCATCATCACTATTACGCTTTTGCAAACGCAACCTAAGCTCTTCCATTGAAGGGGGAAGTATAAAAACACTCACAACTTTTTTTCTCATGAGCTTGAATAAGTGAAATGCTCCTTGCCAGTCTATGCTGAGTAAAACGCTTATTCCACTGCTCAGGTTTTGCTCTATAAAATCTCTTGGTATACCATAAAAATTCTCAAAAACTTTGGCGTATTCAAGCATTTGGCCAGCTTTGCATAACTCGTGAAATTTTTCTTCGGTAACGAAAAAATAGTCTTTTCCATTTATTTCGCCGGGGCGAGGCTTGCGTGTAGTCATAGAAACAGACCTAACTAAATTAGTTGATTGCTCAAGTAATTTTGCTGATATAGTAGTTTTTCCAGCTCCAGAAGGGGAGGATAGAACCAATAATACGCCCTCACTTTTTACGGTCATTTTTCTTTGCATTTTTTAACATGGTGCTTTTTGGATCAGAGTTTAAAAAGCTAGAACCTTCTAAATTAGAATTTGATAAGTTGGTGCCAATGAGAGAAGAGTTATCAAAGACAGTATAGCGCAAATCGGTTTTTTCAAAATTTGCCTTATTCAAATTAACGTTTACAAACTTTGCTCTACTCAATGTTGAATTAGAAAAATCGGCATTTTCTAAATTCATATTCTTAAATTCAAAGTAAGAATAATTTACATTAAATTTTTCACCCTGTGATATTTTCTCTTGCAAATCTCCAATTGAAGTTATAGCATTTTCTAACCCTGCAAGTTTTTTCTGTCCTTGATTGTCAATCAAAATCGAATTATCAAACTTGCAATCTGTTAAATGAACATCAGCAACTGAACTTTTATATATGCTTGAAGAGTGAAAAGACATATCACTAATTGTTGAATTACTCAAATTGCTAAGAAAAAAACTAGTTTTCCTAAAGGCATTAGCGTGAAGCAAAGAAGATCTGAAATCGCTTTCAATAAAATTTGAATTAGTTACTTTTAAATTGGACCAACTCGAATTATCAGCTAATAAATTAAAGAATGTTGAATTTTCTATTTCACTGGAATCAATATTATGGCGAGAAAGTGTACTGTTATAAACTTGAGAGTCTTGGATTTTTATCTTATACATTGAAGTTGTAGAAAGGTCTGAATCTTCTATCTTCACATAGGTGAATAGTGAATGGTCAAAAAATGAGCCATTCATGTTAGAATTTGCAACTTTAGTATTATGAAACTTTCCGTGACGAATGTCAGCATTAGAGACATTAACTTGATGCAGTTCACTAAAACTAAAATCAATATTGGATAAATCAGCATCATGAAGATTTGTTTCAGAAACATATGCATGTTTTATCTTGGAACCATTTAGTATAGATTGAACAAAACTTGAATTATCGTCATTCACATAGGAAATTTGTGTGTTGCTTAAATCAGTTTCGTCGAAGTTACTGTTAATTATGATAGAAGAATTAAGGCAAGCATCGGAAAGATTGCTACCTGTAAAGTCTGATTCTTTTAACTCTGCACCATATATGTTAGCATTTTTTAATGAAGAAAATTGTATCTTTAATTTATATGCATCCACTCCAAAGAAACTTGCATTATCAAGGTTGTTTTTCTGCATAACAGTATCGTTTATTTCACTATCACTAAAATTTACGTGGCTAACATTCGAGTTTGATAAGTTGGAGAAATTCATTTTCACATTCGAGAAATTAGTATGCAAACCAATTACGTTGTGCATACTTACTTTTTTGAGATCGGAACTGATAAAATCAGCATAACTAACATTAGACTGATCAAATACGATATCTGTTAAGTTTGCAGAAACAAATTTTGTAAAACTCAAATTTGTACCTTTTATTTTAATGCCATGTAAATTAGCATTGGAAAAATTAGCACCACGTAAATCAACATCAATGAAAGACACATCGGATAAATCGGTGTTAGAAAAATCGGCACCAATCAGACTTACTCCATCAAAAACAGATTTACTTAGGTACAGTTGGTTAAAATTAGCTCCATTTAAGTTAGAACCAAAACCTTTCTTAAAATCTTCTGGCACGCCCTCTTTGTGGCACTGCACCAAAAATTCAGCAAAGTCTTTTTTACTGTAAGATACGTATTTTGCATCACGCAAAGCGTTTAAAAAATCACTAATCTGATTTTTTTCATCATTTGTTTCGTTTCCATAACATAAATGACCAACTAAAATTAATATCAAAAATCTAATCATCTTGCTTATCGCACTGTATTTCTTTCGTTTTCACAGCCCAATCGTACATTGCTGAGCTTTCTTTATTGTCTATTTTTCTATCCTCCAAAAGATGTGGCATCATTTCGGCAATCGCATTTATTATATTGATCTGCTTTTTTTCGATTGCTATATCAATTGGGGATTGAAAATTATTGTTAACTACTCTAAGATCAGCACCTTGTAATAAGAGAAAGCGCACTATGTCTACCTCACCTTGTTTAACTGAATAAATGAGAGGAGTATCACCCAATTTATTTCTAAACCTTAGTATCTCTTGAATTGTTAATCCAATTTTTTCTAGCTTACTTATTACTCCTCTTAAGCAAGTTAAGTTGTTCTTCTTAATGCAGTAAAAAAATTGCTTACTGTAATCATCAATAAACACAGTTGTAGGAAGATGCTCATTAAGGCTATCATATTGTCGTTTATATATTGACTTGCTTTGTATGTCTTTATGACCCCATTCTTTTATTGGTTCTCTGTTTAGCTTTGTCCATTTTTGTAAACTTTTCTTTTCACTTTGCTCTTCTTCATCTTTTTTAGTTATAGGTTTTACTCTATTGCGGTCCTTGGAATTACTGTTTGTTTCTTTCACTTTTTTTTCTTCAGACTGATTCTCTACTTTTTCTTTTTTTCCCTCTAATAATTGACTCGCATCACTTTTTGAAAGTTCATTATCTTTTATATCAATCTTCTGATCAGCTTGTAGATTTTTTTGCGGGTTAGCTGTATTCTCATTTAAATCAGCACTTAAAGGCAAAGGCTCTGGTTTCAAATCTTTATTCACTTCTTTATTGGCCACATTTGGTAAATTTTGAGCAAATTTGTCTGTGCTTCCTTCTAGCTGGTCATTTGGCAAATCTTTATCAATCCTTTCACCTTCACTTATAGTTTTTTCAACCACGAAAGCTTTGTTCTCGTTGTGTTGCAGTTTCTCTTTATCGGTAGTGCCGTCTAATCTTTTGCTCTCAGCCTCTTGTGTTTGTTTAGCATCGACGTTGCTTTTTAACTCATCTTTTTGATTTGTGCTATCTTGCTTCCTTACACCTACATTTTCGTTTTTATGAACTGATTCAATTTTCTTTTCTTCAAGCTGCTCTACGGCAAACAGGATGGGTGATCCGAATACGACAGCTAATAATATAAAATATAAAATATTCTTCATAAATATCCCAAGCATAAGCTTAATTAAAATGATACTATAATCAAATGATTAATCTACAGTAAAAAATGCCTTAGGATTTAATTTATAAAAAAACAATAGATTTTTTGTATCTGTTCAGGGGCATCGCAAATATTGAAGCAAAGTGGTCAGTGCTTACTGTACGAACATTGTGGTTTGAGAGCAATCTCCGCTAGGGAGGATGTCATCCCAGTGCCCAGACACTGGGATCCAGAAAACTTAACTTTAAATAAGTGGCTGCATAATAAACTACACATTAAACCTAAAGTGCATTATATCGCCATCTTGCACGATATAATCTCTGCCTTCAAAGCGAATTTTTCCTGCGTCTTTGCAAGCTGATTCACTTCCATACTTTATGTAGTCTGCAAAGCTTATTGTCTCTGCTTTTATAAAGCTTTTCTCAAAATCAGTGTGGATTACACCTGCTGCTTTATCGGCTGTTGACCCTATTTTTACTGGCCATGCACGTGCTTCTTTGGTGCCCACAGTAAAGAAAGTTATCATACTCAGCACTTCATACATAATACGCGCTACTCCATCAAGGCCTGATTCTTGTAAGCCAAATTCTGATAAAAAACTCTGTTTTTCCTCTTCACTATCAAGATTTGCAATATCTGCTTCGAGTTTTGCTGAAATGCAATAAAATTTGCTTTTATTTTCCTCCGCCGTCCTCTCTACCTTTTTAGATAATTCATTGCCAGTTATAACATTTGTATCTTCAACATTGCAAACGTACATAACGGGCTTTGTTGTCAGCAATTGAAGCAACTTCATCTCATCTTCATTGATATTCTCCAAACTTCTTGCAGGTTTACCTAATTTTAAAGTAGCTAATACCTCTTGCATTAATTCAAGTTGTCTCTTTAGCTCTTTATCACCTTGCTTTGCTTTCTTTTCCAATTGAGGAAGCCTTTTTTCTATGCTATCAATATCAGCTAGGATTAATTCCATTTCTACCACTTCAGCATCTGATATTGGATCTATTTTACTGTGTATATGGCTGATATCGTCATCCGTAAAGCACCTGAGCAGATGAACGATGGCATCAACTTCTCTGATATGGCTTAAAAATTTATTGCCAAGCCCTTCGCCTTTGCTCGCACCCTTTACCAGACCTGCAATATCTACAACTTCTAATTGGTTGTAGATTACCTTCTCTGAGCCTGCAATTGCTGCGATTTGTTTCAAACGTTGATCTTTTATCGAAATCTTGCCTATATTTGGCTCGATTGTGCAAAAAGGATAATTTGCAGCTTCGGCTGCACTTGACTCTGTAAGCGCATTAAATAAGGTTGATTTTCCTATGTTTGGTAACCCAACTATACCGCAGTTAAAACTCATATTTGCTATGTAAAATTATAACTATTGCATAATTTAAAAATTTCTGCTATACTTAATTAGTTGCTTATTGACAATTTTGTTGGTATAGTAATATATAGCTTAAATTAAGGTAAAACTATGACTACAGCTAAGAAACGGAAACTACCAAGTGACTTTCATGATGTTGAGGTTGGAATAAAAAGGCCCAGGATCTCAGGGCAAGAAATAACTCTTTTAAATAGTAACCCTTACCCTGACAATTTCTATGTAGGACAAGCAATTGGTAATGGAAGCTGTTTTTTTGACTCGTTCAGGCAAAGTCTAGAACAACAGACAGGAGAGCAAGTTACTGCCGAAAAATTAAGAAATGATTGTAGGGAATTTGCGCAAAAGAATCCACCAAAGTGGTTTACAAATGCAATTGTCAATAGTCATGATAACAATGGCCAGCACCGTAGTGAAACTGTAGATGATTATACAGCAGACATTATGCGTAACAGTAGGTGGGGTGATCCTGACGTTGAAGGCAGAATACTTTGTGAAAAGTATAAGGTAAAGCTACATGTTATAGAGCACCAGACTGTTGATAACCAAGATCTGTCTTTGCATGAATTAATAGACAATTCAGGTTCAAAAAGTGCAGGTGAATACAATAAAGTTGATTATGATGATAGTAGTACTGTGCATATAATAAACAAAGGCGGATTGCATTTCGAACCATTGCTTGATAGAAATAAAAGTTCAGCAAAACAACTGCAAGAGGAAACCAAACTTAAACAAGAGCAAGAACAAGAAGATTTCCTATTAGCAAAAAAACTGCAGCTAGACGAGATCTTAGAATATTGTAACCTTTCAAAGGATATCTCTGAGAGAGCAGAGGTTGAAAAGGGATTTGATAAGTTATTGGCAGAAAATGCTGATGGAGAAATTGGTGATGTTGTAGGGCAGTGCGTTAGTGATATAAAGCAGCGCATAGAGCAGCAAAACCCTTCAAGTTTACTAAGATGTGGTACGGAATCGATGGCAGAACCATTTCATCAACAACGAGCACCACAACTTGTAAAATCTTAATAGCCCTGTATATTTTTATATAGGGCTTTTGCAAGCATTTTATATAATATGAACTTGCAGTACGTACTAACCTAAATGCAAGTTGACCATGAGACTAGTTTAATTATTGATGCCATAGAGGAATTTGGTGGTGAGGCTAGGCTTGTCGGCGGGTGTGTGAGAGACTCAATTTTGCAGCGTGATGTCCACGACATCGATTTAGCTACTAATTTGCTTCCCAATCAAACGATTAAAGCGCTAAAACTCCGTAATATAAAAACTGTTCCAACTGGCTTAAAACATGGAACTATCACTGCGGTTCTAAATCAGAGGTCTTTTGAAATTACGACACTAAGGCATGATGTGAAATGTGATGGTAGGCATGCAAAAGTAGAATTTACCAATAATTGGCAAGCGGATGCTTCAAGGCGCGACTTTACATTTAATGCTCTGTATGCAGATAAGCATGGCCATATATATGACTACTTTGGTGGTATAGAGGACTTAAAAGCGCGAAGGTTAAACTTTATAGGCAACGCTGAAGATAGAATTAAAGAAGACTATCTACGTATTCTAAGAGCTTTTCGTTTTCATGCAAAAATATGTGTCGGAGATTTGAGTGATGAAATACTAAGCGTATGCAAAAAGCATTCGCATATGATCCAAAACCTCTCTGGAGAGAGAATAAGAGATGAAATACTTAAATTGCTGGAGTGCAATGATCCTTTTCCAACACTTAAGAGCATGCAAGAATCTGATGTTTTGCAAAAGATTATCCCAAAAGAAGTAAAATGCGAAATTCTGTCTTCGCCACTTCTTTTGGGCACTGATGCACTAGTAAAATTAGCGTTACTCCTTAGGGCTACTAAAAAAAATGACAGGTTAAGTCTTGGAGAATATGTAAGCAAATTTTTACGTCTTCCGAACAAGCAAAAGAAAAAGCTGCTATTTTTACTATCCAACGATATCAAAACAGAACTCTCAGAAAAAGAGCAAAAAAAATACATATCTTTATTTGGTAGAGAATTATATTGTGATTTAGTGAAAATTTGTGGTGTTGAGTCTGGAGAAAATGTTGATGAATACATTTCATTTGCTAACACATTCAATATTCCAAAATTTCCTTTATCTGGCGATGATTTAATAAGTATAGGTCACCAGCCAGGAAAAAGTTTAGGTAGAAACTTGGAATTGCTAAAACAACATTGGGAAGATAGCTCCTACACTTTAACAAAAGAGGAGCTGGTGCTTTATGCTAAGAACCTATTCTAACTGCTTTCTGACTGTTCAATGAATGTATGCTTGCAATATTAGGGGAACTCATAGAGGAATTAGGTATATGTTCTTTTTTAGCTTTTTCTGTTAATTGATATTCGTTTACTCCTCCTTGAGTTTGATTACACATTCCCTGATCTGGAGATAAAAATTTATCTCTTATGCTTAATGCCAGTTGTAACTCTTGAATCTTATTTGAAAAACATTTCATTTTAGCCTCTGTTAATTTTCCTGTAACAATTTCTTTAAGCAATTCTCCTGAGTTGTTATTATTATTATTCTTGCTATTAAAGCTGTGCAAGATAGAGTCTACAATCTTATTTACCCCTTCTTGTTTGTTAAATTCTAATTTTTTTACGCATTTTCTAACAGAAGGTGACAACTTGGCTTTTAACGTGTCATCTCGTAGTTCTTTACCCATATTTTTTCCAATGTTACAATGTTCGTTGACAACTTCTTTAACCTTAGCTTCTATGATCTCCCTTGCGGATTGTTTCAAATTACTTTCTAATAATTCAAGCAGCTTACTGCTTTCAAATTTGCCATCATCTTGATTTGATAGAGACTTTATAGTTTCATTAAGCACGTTATGGCAAAAGTGTTTCTCTTTAAATTCAGGAAAACCTTTTTTTAACTCCTCGTTTTTCCCAGATAAAAAGTTATTGAGACCCTTATCCCTAGAAAGCTTATTGGGCAAGTTTCGTAATTTTGAAAGAGTTGATTTTGCAGTAGATACTGTACTCACTGCACCTGCCTTTTTAGCCAATTGACCTTCTTTTGCTTCCTGTAGTTTCTTAGTGTCAGCTTTCAATTGACCTTCTAAATCAATCTCCAATTGTTGTTTAGATTCTTGAACACTTTGTAATTGCTTCCCCAAGTTCTCCATTTCACCCAATTGAGCAGTCAATGTATTCACACTTAATCGTAGAGCTTTGTTTTCATGACCTAAGTCACTGACTTTATTTTCTAATTCAGTATTTTTGTCTTTAGCCTGACACAATTTATCAGTCTGTGATTTAAGTAAAGCCACTAATTTGCTAGCTTGCCATTGTTGATTCAATTCAATTAATTTATCCTCCTTGTCCTTTAACCTACTCTTAAGTTCTATTATTTATGCTTGCAGACTTTCATTATCTTTCCTAGTAGCTTCAATTTCTTCCCCTTGCTCTCTTATTATCATGTATTGATCAAATATAGTTTTCTGTTGTTCATCAACTTTATCCTGCATTGCTTTTTTATCTTGTTTGTATTTGGTTAGTTCCTCTTCTCGTTCGCCTGCATCTTCTGTAAGTCCCTTATAACTCTTTTCAAGTCCTTCAATTGCAGATCGTAATTCTCTATTTTCTTCTTTTAAGGAAGCATTTTGTAAACGTTCAAGTTCTAATTCCTGATTTATGCCCTCCAGCTGTTCTTCTAATGCTTCATCATCTTCCTCTGTTATCAATGCTACTCCATCAGTCTGAACCCCTCCATCTTTGTTTATCACTACACTTTGGCTCTCTTTCTCTACAACTTCAGGTTTTAAGTCAACTTGAACACTTCCATCTATTGTCTTAAAAGCATCAGTTTGAACTTCATTGTTTGCAGTAGTTTTATCGTAGTACAAAATATTTTCTGCCCATCTATTCCATCTCTTGGGCAATATTCGTCCAATCGTTTTTAGATATAACCAAGCAAATACAGTAGACCAGCTGTATTTTTTTTCCTTATTATTAATATTTAGCATAAAATTACCTTATTTTTTAACTTTAATTTACAGAAAATTTTAATAGTAATAAAGTTATATATATTAGTATAAATGTTAAACAAATACTAACGCAGGTGTCAAATTATGGTAAAGTCTTTGCCCGCCTAATACACTTTAAGCAGAAATGTACATGTCTGCAAGTACAGCATTTGCTTTTTCTATCGCTCTTGCTAACACTCCCTGTTCATTGTTCTGATTTTTCACATTGATTACCTGAGCAGCCAAGTTTGCAGGAAAAGTGACCAAACTGACTTCCCATAATTCCACTTGTTTTAACACTCTAGCTCCACTTTTATGATCAACATCATACTCTATAGGTATATAGCCGATGGAAAGTCCGTTAATTGCCCCAGTTTTGAGCATCAAATACACTTCTTCTGCTTTCTGAATACCCAAAAGTAAATGTGCGGTTATATACAGGCCAACATCATTTTCATAAATATCTATGATACTACCTATAGGTTCGTCAGGATTATGCTGCCAAAGGAGTTTTATTTTATTTCTGTTTAAATTTTCCTTAAATGCTCCGGGCAATATCAGATCATTTTGTTTATCAACTATGTTAAAAACGCTCGCATAACCAGAAAATACACCGTTTTCTCCTATACTTTTTATTGACAATGGTGAATAGAGAAATTTCTTATTCATAAAGCCTCCTGTAGTATTGGGAATTTTGTTTCGCAATGCACTGCGATATAATTCTATTATATGCAGTGCTCTAAAAGGGGGAAGCACTTTCTTAGTTACTAAAAACGCTAAATTGTAATATGGTACAATGTTACAACGATGTCATGAAAGTAGCTGAAACTGGTTCCTTTATGACGGCAGTACCTTCTCCTGTCATCCGAGTAGCCTCCTTTTTTTGTCATCCCAGTGCTTGACACTGGGATGGCTTTGTTGCATCGCTACTTATGAAAGGCTAACTATAGTTA
>NZ_JAPQLM010000081.1:0-2593 GCF_028981765.1 Wolbachia endosymbiont of Drosophila seguyi | reverse complement strand
CCTAATTTTTCCCATTCAAAACTTTAATTATATTCTACTTGAGTGACTCTTACGGGATTTGAACCCGTGTTACCACCGTGAAAGGGTGGTGTCCTAACCACTAGACGAAAGAGTCAACTTGAATCTAACTAGGTTATATCGATTACATATATAAAGTCAATTCAATTATTTTGAATCACATAGTTAGAGGGATATATCAGTAATCTTATATCGACAGCCTCCTATTACTCCATGCTCAATACTCACTGAACCTATCTCAGATTTAGGAGCTAATTCTAATTGTTGTTCAACTTTTGTATCGGAATCATAGCCAGAATCGTAGCCAGAATCTCTACGCTCATATTTCTGCCTTATTTCTTCTACACTAAAGCCAGCCTTGGTCTTAATTTTTTGATCATTAGTCTGTTGCTGACTTATCGACTTATTAGCACTTAGCTCATTTAGCTTCACTTGCCAATCATTCACTTTATCTTGCACTAACCCATGGCAAGTTCCAGAATTAGCTTTTATGTCTTTTGCTTTTCTTTCTGCTCTTTTCTTGGACAAATCTACCCTAGCATAAATAGGTTCTGACGACTGTTCTGGCTCTTTCTGTTTTAGGCTAGTAGGCTTTTTTTGTTCTGAAAGATCATCTATAGTGCAATAAATAGGTTCTTCTGATATACTCAAATAACCACTATCTTCCAATGATAAATTTTCAGTGGATTTTTTATGTGAATCATATATTTCAGCATAAATAGATTCTTCTGATACACTCAAATAACCATTCTCCCCTAATGAGTTACTAACCTTAGCATCATACACCTCAGCGTAAATTGGCTCTTTTGAAGGCAAAGCATCATAATTAGTGCTCTTTGCTTATACTCAAAAGTTCTAGAAGGTTTTTGAGGTGGTATTACATTGTTGTTCACCTCAGCGTACATAGTTATTGGCTCATATTCAGAGGTTCTAGGAGGTTTTTGTTGTATAGCTTCAACATTCAAATCATTTGTAGAATAATACTCTGCGCCTTTTCCTAGTAAAAAGGAAACTGTGGGGTGAAGATTGCTGCTGGTAAGTTTTTCTCACTATCCAATTTTAGATTTTTTGATTCTGCTAAACTCTCAATAACACGAATTATAACATTCTTTCCATTCTCATCTATTGAGTGGATATCAGCTCCACGATTAATCAGCAATTCCATTATTTTGTGATCTGTAGCATGTCCTTAAGCCTGATTTAAAGCTTGATTATTATTTATATCAAATGATCCTGTATTCTTGAGAGACATAGTCTTTGAAAAGAATTTTCTAAAACTATTTAATGCATCATAGAGAATTAGAGTCAGTTTAACACCTTTTATGTCATTGTTTTTGACAGATTTAATTAAAAAATTATCTATTATGCCCATGATTATACCCCCTATATAAAAGCTCACTACCATGGTACAATTTTAAACTATGATGATTTATTTTCTACTAATAGCAGCTCTCTATAACCACTTAACAAGTGGCGGCATTGACATCATAATTGCATCTGGATTGCCGTCAGTCATTAAACCAAACCTTGTGCCACGATCGTATAACAGATTGAATTCTACATATCTGCCACGTTTTATTAATTGATTTTCTCGTTGTTCTTTTGTCCAAGATTTTTGTATATGTTTACGTATGATGTGCAAATAAATTTCCAAAAAGGCTTCACCTACTGCTTTTGTGAACTCAAAATCGTTTTCCCAGTTGCTAGAACTCAGATTATCATAGAAAATGCCACCAATACCACGCGGCTCTTTTCTGTGTTGTAAGAAAAAATAGTTGTCACATTGCTCTTTAAATTTTGGATAATATCCGGTGTCAAATCTATCACATGTCATTTTGATTGATTCATGAATATACTTGCAATCTTCTTCATTTTTATATATTGGCGTAAAATCCATTCCTCCACCAAACCATTGTTTTGAAGTATATATCAGCCTTGTGTTCATATGTGCTGCAGGGATAAGGGGCGATTGCATATGAGACACTAAAGATATACCGCTTGCCCAGAACTCTCCGTTACTTTCACTTGCACCAGGAATTTCATTAATGGCTGAATCTGCAAATTTTCCGTGTACTTTTGAAACGTTTACTCCAACTTTTTCAAAAACATTACCAAAAATAATTGTAGATTCACCACCTCCACCACCTGGGCGATCCCACTTTCTCTTTTCGATTTTTGGCTCTGCGGATGATTGTTTTTCAATTAATAAGAAAGATTCTATAATCTTATCTCTTAGTGCACAGAACCATTTAAATGCTTGTGTTTTTTGTTTTTCCATAATATCCTCTTGCTAGCTTATTAACATTGTTATATCTGATATTTAAGGAACTTAATTAGATTTGGATGATAATTATCTATCAAAGACGTTAATAAATCTATAATAATTAAATCAATATAATAGAACATTTTCGTATGTACAACAATGCCAAGTAACAATAATGAATAAAAGATACATAGATAACAAAAAAGAGAACAGGGTTGACTTCATACTAAGAAATTATGGAATGTCAATTGTTGTGATGGCAGTTATTATGCTCTTACCTCCAGTAGCAATATCGATACTCTACTTTTTTGA
>NZ_JAPQLM010000080.1:0-592 GCF_028981765.1 Wolbachia endosymbiont of Drosophila seguyi | reverse complement strand
TTAATTAATATCTTAACTAAATGCGCCCTGTAATATTGTGTGGTGGTAGTGGTAGCAGACTTTGGCCTTTATCTAAGCCAAAGCAATTTCAGAAAATATTTAGTCAGAACACTATGTTTCACAACACTTTGTTGAGGCTAAAAAGCGATTATATGCCGCCCATAATTGCTACAAATATACAGTACGAGTCATTAGTGATGGAGGAATTGCATGCACTGCAAGAATATAAAGTGATTTTCGAACCAGTGAAAATTGGAACAGCAGCGGCAATATTAATTGCTGCACTTCTCTGCAATGAAAACGAGACAATGTTAATTCTGCCTTCAGACCATTTTATAGGTGATTTGAATAGTTTTTATGCTTCTACTCAAAAAGCGTCTAAGTTAGCCTCTGAAACTAACTCTATAGTCACTTTTGGGGTTAAGCCTCATGAATTCAATTCTGAATACGGCTATATAAATGCAGTATATGATCAGAAAGAAAAATGTCATATAGTGAAAGATTTTACAGAAAAGCCCGAGCGTAAGTTAAGTAACGATCATTATTGGAACTCTGGAATATTTGTGTTTAGAGGTTGTCCGGAAACAAGTAA
>NZ_JAPQLM010000079.1:0-993 GCF_028981765.1 Wolbachia endosymbiont of Drosophila seguyi | reverse complement strand
GCGAGATTGGGAAGCAACTTTTGGTGATGGCCTAGTTTTTTTCTCCACATCTATATTCACTTGTGCAACAGGAGGGGTCCTGCTTTCAATAGTTTGCGCATTAGGACTTTCTTTTGCTTGATTTTGTTTGAATTTTTTTCTTATCTCTTGTACTTTAATATCGATATTATAATTAATTTCTTTTTCCATAGAAGATACTACCATTTCTAGCTTTGTGCTTGATTTTTGATCAGTATGACCTAACTTTTTAAGTTTTAGTGGTAATTCAGGTTTATCTTTAGTTGATTTAGGAACAGTTCCTACTACTTTTGGTTTTTGTCTAACTTCTTGACCAGCAGTAAACATTTTTTTTGGCAATGGGGGTGCTATTGATGGTTTTGGCAATATTGGAGGTTTAGATTGTTGTTTTTGTTTAAGTTCTCTTTTTGCTTCCATATGTTCTTTAGGAACTGTTACATAAATTAGCTCTTCTCTAGGCGATTTTGAACTTTGTGAATTTTCTGTTAAAATTTTACTCTTCTTCTCTTGATAATTTGATATCTCTTTGTATCCAGGCTTTTCATCTAATGAATTTCCATGGCCTGAATCATTATAATTAACTTCTACTTGTCTATCTTCTTTTAGAAAACTGCGTTCTGGCTTTTCTGGAGCTATTGCAATATTTCCTCTTTCAACTTGCTCCAAACCTGAAATTTTACGATAAGCCTCTAGATATTCAAAGATTGTCATTGAAGTAGGAGGAGGTAATTTATCAATAAAACTACTTATATTCTTAACTGGAACATTTCTTCCCGAGATTCTATTCAATATTTCCTTTAATATCTTAAGACCTGATGGCTTTCCATTCATCGATTTTACATAATCAATTGAGTCACTACGTATAACAAACTTAGCTACATCTTCTGCCTTATCTGTAAAACGCTTTAAGAGGTTGTCCGGAAACTAGTAAATTCAAGCATATTCCCTCTTTAACATAACCCTACTCATAGCTAG
>NZ_JAPQLM010000078.1:0-3149 GCF_028981765.1 Wolbachia endosymbiont of Drosophila seguyi | reverse complement strand
TGTTGCACAAGTGAATATAGATGTGGAGAAAAAAACTAGGCCATCACCAAAAGTTGCTTCCCAATCTCGCTTATTTCCAATGAGGGATGAAATATCTCAGATGAATCCCTTATCAGCAAAATCTGATCCGAGACCTCATGTTAGCAAAAATGCTCTTCTCACAGATGTAAATGTAAAGCAACTAGTTGTACAATTTGAAAATTATGGAAGGAAAGAATTATAACTTATTGAATAAACCCAATAATATTCTTGATTTTTTCTATGTTATAAAAGCACAAGCTCTCCACTTGAAATAGTTGAATTTCAGATAGGAGAGCATTTATCTGATAATGATATAGTGAGGTTGGATGATGTATATGGAAGATTTTGAAATTCTAATGTTAAAGATACTCTATAAGTCTGCTAAATTTAAGGAAGCAAAAATCTCTAGTTTTTAAATAAAGAAAAGTCTACAATTATACGAAGTTTCAAAAATATAATGTCTAACCTCAAAATATTTTGTAATGTCCATTGCCTTTGAAATTACTATGGCTGCTTGCTATTTGCGAGCAAGAAATGCCAGATTTTGCTCTATAATGACTTTGTTCTCTATTATCGGCATTGCCCTTGGAGTTGCAACACTAATAGTGGTGATGTCTGTGATGAACGGATTCAGAGCAAAGTTGCTTGACTCAATACTTGGCATTGATGGCCATATTAACGTTTATTTTGATAGGAACATAAATTCAGATTACTACGCAGTTTCAAAATCTATTGAGAGAATTCCTGGTATATTAAAAGCTACTCCTATGACCAATGATCAAGTTATTATTGTAGCAAATGGTAAAATTGCAGGTAGCGTAGTGCGAGGTGTGTCAACTAAAGATTTGCTTGATAGTACTGCCGTTACAAATAATGTAATTATAGGTGATGTAAAAAAATTTGATGAAGGGATAATAATAGGAGCACGCTTAGCAGAAGTTTTGAACATTGACTATGGCGACGAAATTACGTTTATATCATCTGAAGAATTTGATGCATTACTTGGTGAAATGCCGCGAATGAAAAAATATAAAGTTATAGCAATATTTGATATGGGTATGTTTGAGTATGATAATACCTTGATATATATGCCTCTAAAATCAGCACAAGCCTTTTTTAATTATAAAAATAGCATAAAAAATATAGAAGTACTTGTAGACGACGTTACTAGAGCTGATAAGCTGGCAGATGCTATAGAAAAAGAAATAGGAATGGAAGCTGAAAGTTGGCAATCACAGCAAAGCCATTATTTTAGTGCTTTAAAAACTGAAAGAAATGTGATGTTTTTAATTCTCACTTTGATTATAGTTGTAGCAGCGTTTAATATTATCTCAAATTTAATGATGATAGTGCAAGAAAAGAAATCCGCGATTGCAATTATGCGTACATTTGGTGCAACAAGTGGAAGCATTATGCGTATATTTTGCGCTTGTGGTCTATTAATCGGTTTTACGGGAACTTGTCTTGGCTGTATTATAGGTGTCGTTTTTTCTCTCAATATCGAAAGCATTAGAGTGTTTTTAGAAAACATTACTAACGTCAAGCTGTTTGATCCTATGATATACTTTTTTTCAAGTTTGCCAGTGATATTAGTACCCCAAGACGTAGTAAATATTTCTGCACTTGCGTTACTCTTATCATTTTTAGCGACAATTGCTCCTGCGTTGCAGGCAGCTGCACAAGATCCTGCGGAGATACTACGTTATGAATGATACTCAGCAAAAGTACATAGGTTGGTTCTTAATTGTATTGTTATTTACCGGTTACATCACAATAAATAACATAATCTTTTTAAAAATAAATCAGCAAGAGAGTGAAAACAATGTGAAAGCTTTAACGGAAAACATGGATGAATTTAGAATGTTGCTTGAAGTTAATCAATCTAGAATAGAAAAAAAGATATTTGACCTCAAGAGAAGTCAGCATACTCAATGTGAGCAAGGTGATAATAACTCAAGATGTAAGAACCTTGCAAAATTGCTATTACTTGTGGTTAAAATGAAGAATTCGTTATTGCGAGAAGCAAAATTTGATAACCATATAAATTCAATAAAGCCTTTGATATCAGAGCTTGACGATCCAGAGATAGAAAATGCAGTAGATGAATTAGAAAATTTGAAAGAGATAAATACCTTACACGAATTGAAGTTATCTTTTGAAAAAACTATTGATACTATCGATTACAACAAAAGTACATTGTCTAAAAAAATCATTTCAAACTGGATAAAGGTAGACGACCGAAATGATCCATTAAGAGTAAAATTCGCAGAAATTGAGGAGTCAATAAATGATAATGATTGGCAAAATATAACTGTTACAGTAAGCAATTTAACGCATTCAGAATTCAAGCTATGGCTGAATAAATTGAATGGTTTTATTGTAGCTTCTAAGAATATTTCAACAATATATCATCACTTATTACAATATATCTCATGATTTATTTTATAATTTTCGCTTTTTCGTTTTTATTTGGTATATGGGTCAAGGTAAGTGGTGAAGTAATAAAATTGGAATTAGGCAATTACACTATAAGTATTGATCTATATTTCATTATTTTTACTTGTGTAGTTTTATTATTTTTATTAATTACACTTGTACGCTTTTTTTCCTCCATTTCATCAACATTTGCCAACATAAGAAATAGAAGAAGGGATAGGGAAGAATTGCTTCTCTTTGAAGCTTTCTTTAGCATAGACTTAGACAATATAGAGAATGCCCAAAAGCTAGTTAAAAGTCTGAGTGAGGAGAGCGATAGGTTGTCTTTAATAAAGCTCTTTAACTCAGGTAAGACGGGAAATTACAGCTTTTTCAGTAACGGTTTAACAAATATTGCAAATAAAAATCGTAACTTAGCTCTACTTCTAGCCAATAAGCTGATTGTCCACCTCAAACAAGAAAAAGTAGTCTTTCAAAAATTTATAGAATATTGCTCTAGTTCAATTAACGATAAAATGCTATCTATTCCCTTTCAAATAGAGCATTGCATATTGAAAGAAGATTGGATTAATGCAATTTTGAGGTTGAAGGAAGCAGTTAAGTCCAATATTTTTCTCCCCTTTGATCATAAAGAAATGTTTGCAGTGTTTTATTGCGCTTTAGCAAAGCAATATGAAAGTAAAGGAAATTTT
>NZ_JAPQLM010000077.1:0-744 GCF_028981765.1 Wolbachia endosymbiont of Drosophila seguyi | reverse complement strand
CTATTCTTTCTATACCTTTAATCTTATTCTCACTGCAGCTTCTATTTGGATTTGATTCTCCTTGGATGCCCAGTTGGCTAGAAAGAAGATCTTTTCAGCGTTCAACACTAGCTCTTGTGGTAGAGAAAACTTCCCCTGTATTAGAAAAAATAGAAAAATTCGTGAAGCCAAGACTGTCTTTCATTTTCTATGGGCCTGGTGAGAAGATTCTGGCTTTTATGATGTTGCTTTGTGCAATAATAATAGCTCTTCCATTACCTTTTACTCACTTCCTTCCTGCAATTGGCACAACTCTTATTTCACTTAGCATTATGAGTAAAGACGGGTTTCTATCCATATTGGGAGTTTTAGTATCATTGTGCGCGTTGTTGCTTACTCTTGTTGTAATAGTCAAAGGACCACAACTTATAACCGGAGCACTTTCTCTTCTTAAAAGCTTTACAACACTTTAACAAAAGAACGAATTACTAGCGCAAAATGAATAATGCATATTGAAATAAAACAATAATTGTGTTAAGAATTATTTTTATCAAAGGTTTTTCGTGTCAAAAAATGATAAGTTGACTAAAAGTGATAAATTAGCTTCTGATATTCTAAAAGAAGTTGCAGATACCAATAACAATGATAGCGATAAAGTAACTTTGTTTGACATTAAAACAGCTTTGCATGAGCGTGGTTTTGGTATTTTAATAATCATCTTCTCCTTGCCGCTATCGGTGCCTATACCGGTTCCACCTGGTTATA
>NZ_JAPQLM010000076.1:0-851 GCF_028981765.1 Wolbachia endosymbiont of Drosophila seguyi | reverse complement strand
AAAAGGTGTTGATGATGCATTTGTTAAAACTTTAGGACTTACAGATACGCTAAAAACAGAAGTAGTAAAACAGCCTGTTGTGGATGCTATAACTGCTTCTCCTGATTTTACAAATAAGGTATATATTAAAGCTGCTCCAGCCGATGAAGTTTACACTAAAACTGCTGCAGAGACTGCTTTTGTTAAAGCTACAGAGCTTAAAACAAAAGCTGCAGCGAAAGATGTCGTGAATGCTATATTTGATGCAAAAGACGGCGACAAATCAATTTTAGTGGATAAATTAGGAGGATTTCTTGATGCTACTGACACAGCGTATGGTGACAAAAATGATCAAACAGCAAAGGTGTTCTTAGGAGGTAAAGGGCTAAAAGGGGAGACAGGAGCCACTGGTCCTAAAGGAGCAGATGGTAAAGATGGAGCTCAAGGCCCACAAGGGGAGACAGGAGCAGATGGTAAAAGTCCAACAGCTGCTGAAATAGCTACTGAGAAAGCCTTACAAGAGCATGTAACAAAGATAAGCATACAAAGTCCAGAATTTAAAAGAGCTGTGCAAGAGGAAATGTCACAACCGTATTTTGAGCCTCCAACAAGTGATGATGCTGCACTTAATTGGACTTGGTAATACAGCTTAGATCCAAGTAGTCACGCTACTTGGATGACGTCATATGGTCCTCTGATGACGGAAAAAGGACTCGGATAACACCCTACAATGTCATTCCAGCGCGTGACGCTGGAATGGCTTTGTTGCATCGCTACTTATGAAAGGCTAACTATAGTTAGAATTATAAGCAACCTATTGAAAATCTTGTTTTTTTGCAATCAATCTGATCAAATTTAAGAATAGTAATTTA
>NZ_JAPQLM010000075.1:0-599 GCF_028981765.1 Wolbachia endosymbiont of Drosophila seguyi | reverse complement strand
GAGTAACGGAGGCGCCCAAAGGTTCCCTCAGCCTGGTTGGCAATCAGGTGTTGAGTGTAAGTGCACAAGGGAGCTTGACTGTGAGACTGACAGGTCGAGCAGGTACGAAAGTAGGGACTAGTGATCCGGCACCGGCTTGTGGAAGCGGTGTCGCTCAACGGATAAAAGGTACCCCGGGGATAACAGGCTGATCTTCCCCAAGAGTCCATATCGACGGGATGGTTTGGCACCTCGATGTCGGCTCGTCGCATCCTGGGGCTGGAGTTGGTCCCAAGGGTTGGGCTGTTCGCCCATTAAAGCGGCACGCGAGCTGGGTTTAGAACGTCGTGAGACAGTTCGGTCTCTATCCGCCGTGCGCGTTGAAACTTGAGAAAGGCTGACCCTAGTACGAGAGGACCGGGTTGGACATACCTCTGGTGGGCCAGTTGTCACGCCCGTGGCATGGCTGGTTGGCTACGTATGGGAGGGATAACCGCTGAAAGCATCTAAGCGGGAAGCCTGTTTCGAGATGAGGTTTCGTTTGAGGTTCCCTGTAGATTACGGGGTTGATAGGCCGGATCTGGACAGCATGTGAGTGTTGGAGGTGACCGGTACTAATT